>CAYYEN010000185.1:0-6138 GCA_964470795.1 uncultured Spirochaetaceae bacterium
AAGAACCCGTTAAAACTGCTGAATGGCTCAAGTTGGATAAAACAGAATCTATCCTTGATAAGCTGTTCTGTGATATTCCAGCCCAGTATGCCAACGAAGCAGGCACTCCTCAGCATCGATGGGAGAACTGCAAAACGTTTCTTCGCGACCTCGACACTAGACAACTTCACTACATCAATGGCTTTGATGTCAATCATATCATAATCGACTTCGATATCAGGGGTGAAGATGGAAGTAAGAGCGCCGAGAAGAACCTGGAGGCTGCAAGTAAGTGGCCAAAAACTTATGCTGAGTTCAGTAAGTCTGGAGCGGGAGTTCATTTGCATTATATTTGGACCCCTGGAGATGCCCCCGACTTGAAGCGTCTATACGCCGAGGGAATTGAGGTGAAAGTATTCACCGGAAACTCTGGCTTGAGACGAAAACTTACATATTGTAACTCAGAACCCGTTGCAACCTTATCATCTGGGTTGGAATATGACCTCAAAAAGAAAGGAGGAACTGATTTGGTTAACAAAAAGACAATCGAAGACGAAAAGCACCTGAGAATCATGATCAAGAAGTGTATGAATAAGGAATTTCTTGGGTATACCAAACCCGAGTGTGACTTCATCAAGAAACTTCTCGATGACGCATATAATTCTGGCATGCAATATGATGTCGGCGATATGAGATCGGCAGTATTGGCGTTCGCAGCAACGTCGTCAAACAACGCAGAGTATTGTGTGGGCCTCGTGAATACGATGAAGTGGGCGTCAGAAGTCAAACCTCAAGAAAAGAGCGAACTCCCGGAAGGGGATATTGTCTTCTATGACGTTGAGGTCTTCAAGAACTTCTTCTTGATTTGTTATAAGAAGAGAGGACCTCAAAACAAATGCGTCGCTATGGTAAATCCGACTCCACAGGAAGTTGGACAGCTTTTTGACATGAAACTGATCGGCTTTAACAACAAACGGTACGACGATCACATTCTCTATGGCCGTTATATTGGTTACAGCAACGAACAGCTTTATGATTTGAGCAAGAAGATCATTTCCAAGGTTGGTTCTGTTAAGAATGGCTTCAGGGAGGCATATAGCATCGCTTACAGCGACGTGTTCGACTTTTGCTCGAAGAAGCAGTCGCTTAAGAAGTGGGAGATTGAGCTCGGCATTAATCATCATGAACTTGAGCATGACTGGAACGAACCTCTGCCTGAAGAATTGTGGGATGAATGTATTCAGTACTGCTTCAATGACGTCCTGGCAACCGAACAGGTCTTTGAGCACAGACAGGCTGACTGGAAGGCTCGTGAAATTCTAGCGGATTTGGCGAACGGCACCGTTAACATGACGACCAATCAGCTCACCATCAAGATCGTCTTTGGCGATGACCGTAATCCTAAACTTGAATACCGACATCTCGAAGAAGAATTTCCTGGGTATGAATTTATCCGTGGCGAAGACAATAAGATGCACAACATGTATCGAGGAACTGACGTCGGAATGGGTGGCTATGTGTATGCCGAACCTGGCATGTACTTCAATGTCGCTCTAATCGATGTTCAGAGTATGCATCCGAACAGTATAATTAACATGAATTACTTCGGAGAGTACACCGGTAGATACGAGGCTCTTAAAGACGCCCGTGTTGCAATTAAACATGGTGATTTTGAGAAAGCTCGCACAATGCTTGAGGGTAAGCTTTCTCCGTATCTCGACGATGAGACGCAGGCGGACGATCTCGCTAATGCTCTGAAGATTGCTTTGAACAGTGCGTATGGACTCACAAGTGCCTCTTTCGAGAATGCCATGAGAGACAAACGGAATGTTAACAACATTGTTGCTCTTCGTGGAGCGCTGTTTATGCGTACTTTGCAAGATGCTGTTCAGGCTCGTGGATTTACCGTTGCTCACATCAAGACGGACTCTATCAAGATTCCCGATGCGACCCCTGAAATCATCGATTTCTGCTTGAAGTTTGCCGAGGAGTATGGTTATATCTTTGAGCATGAAGCCACCTATGAAAAGATGTGTTTGGTCAACAATGCAGTTTACATCGCCAAATACGCATGGGCTGCTAAGACCAAGAAGATCGGAACTTGGACGGCGACTGGAGCACAGTTTGCCGAACCGTTCCTCTTTAAGAAACTCTTTTCCAAGGAAACTATTGAGTTTGATGACTATAAGCAGACAAAGAGCGTAACTTCTCCTGCCGCCATGTATCTTGATTTCAATGAGGGTCTTCCTGAAGGAGAACACAACTATCAGTATGTCGGTAAAGTTGGTTCGTTCGTCCCTGTAATCGAAGGTGTCGGCGGCGGTGTACTTCTTCGCAAGAATGGTGATACCTATGGAGCCGTTGTTGGCACTAAAGGATATCGTTGGAAGGAAACTGAGATCGTCAGACAACTTGGAAAAGAAGATCAGGTGGCTCTTGCTTACTATTATCGTCTCGTTGACGATGCAATTGCATCCATTGGTTCGTATGGACGTCTCGAGGACTTCCTTGAAGGTTGGCCGATTGATCAACCAGAAGAACCTGAGTATCCAATCGGATTCGATGAATATCCGAGAGAACCCGCAGTGGCTAACGCCACAATTTTGAAAGGAGAATAATAATGAAAAAGAATAATGAAAAACTCGAGGTTCGCATCGACAATGCGCACGTTGTATTCAGAAACTTTGCAGGCGCCGAAGGCAAGTTCAACCCGGCAGGCAACCGGAACTTCTGTGTATTCCTGCCAGACGACGTTGCCAAGAGCATGGAAGCCGAGGGCTGGAGCATTCGTTGGCTGAATTCCGATCCGGAAACTCCTCCCCAGGCGATTATCTCCGTTAAGGTTGCGTTCGGCAACTACCCGCCCAATGTCGTTCTGGTCTCTGACGGCCAGATGTCTAAGCTTGGCGAGGAGAACATCAATGTTCTCGACTTTGCCGAGTTCGAGCAGGTCGATTTGATTCTCCGTGGTTACCAGTGGAATGTTCAGGGCAAGTCCGGCATCAAGGCATACCTGAAAACGGGATATTTTGTCCTGGTTGTGGATGAACTGGCCAAGAAGTATTCCAACGCTCTTGACACCGCTCAGGAGTCTATTGGCGGTTGCGGCAGCTGTGATGTTTGCGACGGTCACTGTGGCGGTGGTCTTGGCCCTGCCGATTAACATTTAAGAAAGGAGGTGAGGGTTTGTACATTCAGCTCACCGATTACCAAGTCGAAGCAGTAGAAAAGATGCACAATGGCTGCATACTTCGCGGCGGAACGGGTTCTGGTAAGACCCTCACCTCTTTAGTTCATGTCTTTGAGAAAATTCTCGGCGGGTCGTCTCCGCTATATCCTGGGCACGAATACAAGAAGGCCTCGTGTGATATTCCAGTTTATGTTATCACAACACCAAAGAAACGCGATACATGTGACTGGACAAACGAGGCCTCTCTTGTGCCTTTAACTCTTACCGATGTCAACTCTTGGAACAACATCAAGAAATACGAAGACATTAAAGATTCAATCTTTATATTTGACGAATCCAAAGTAATAGGGTACGGTGCTTGGACGAAGTCGTTTTTAAAGATCACGAAGCGTAATGCTTGGGTTATGTTGTCTGCAACTCCGGCCGACACCTGGCTCGAGTATATGCCAGTGTTCATCGCCAATGGTTTCTATAAGAACAAGACAGAGTTTGAGACAGAACATGTTATGTGGAGTCGCTTTTCTAAATATACAAAAGTGGAA
Source organism: uncultured Spirochaetaceae bacterium (assembly GCA_964470795.1). Taxonomy (GTDB): domain Bacteria; phylum Spirochaetota; class Spirochaetia; order Sphaerochaetales; family Sphaerochaetaceae; genus Bullifex. The sequence goes on from CAYYEN010000185.1 coordinate 3,712, forward strand.
CGATATTTTAATGTCGCTCGTTTGATCAGAGAACGAGATGCTGTGCTTGTAGACATGCCAGATACAAGAGCTACGACGCAGCACCATGTGCCTGTTCCATGCGAATATGATCGAGCAACATATAGTATTCTGTCAAGAGATCGTTGGAACATCTTCGAAGACAAGCCTATTCGTGATATTTCCGAGCTATGTTACTGTCTACGTCGAGTTGTGAACTCGGACCCATCAAGACTTGAGATGTTGAAGTCAATCTATCTTCGTCACAAGAAAGTCATTATCTTCTACAATTTTAACTATGAACTTTACATGCTTCGGGAGTGGTGTCAAGCAAATTCAATTACTTACGCCGAATATAATGGTCATAACCATGACGATGTTCCGGACGACAAGTACTGGGTATACTTGTGTCAATACACTTCGGCCAAAGAAGCATGGAATTGTATTGTAACAGACTGTATTGTGTTCTTCTCACAGACATACTCGTACAAGGCACTGATTCAATCTGCCGGTCGTATTGACAGAATGAATACGTTATTCACGCATCTTTATTACTACCACTTTGTTGCGGACGCTCCAATCGAACGAGGCATTCAAAAATCTCTAGACAACAAAGAGAACTTCAACGAGGGAAGATGGGTTTCCGAGGAATTGTACTGATCGCAACAAAAACATACCCTATAATGAGAAGGTAAGGTATCGCTAGCCCAACTAGCATGCTCAAAAGAGCAGATACCAAATCTTCTCTTATATTTTTAAGAAAGGAGTGCTTCTATGGCAAAGAAAGAATCCCAGTTCAAACACGATCTTTACAAGAAGATCAGAGCTCGCTTTCCTGGTTCCGAAGTTCTACCAAATGACGCTGGTTATGTTCAGGGAATCCCCGACGCTACCGTGTATTTGCCGAATGGAAGATTCTTGATGCTCGAAAGCAAGCGGCATTCGAAGGCTAGCCACCGACCCAATCAAGACTACTACGTAAGCGAATCCCCACTCAGCGCAAATGCCATGTTTGCCTTTCCTGAGAACGAAGAAGAAGTGTTCTCCGAACTGGAAAGGAGATACAATCTGAAATGAAGTTCAACTATCACGGAAATCTTGAAGGAACTCATGCTTTCCTTTCCCCAAGCAAATATTCTTGGATCAATTATGATGACGAGAAGATGGAAGCTGTCTATGCAAATTGGAGAGCATCTCTTCAAGGCACAGAGCTCCATGAGCTTGCCGCCAAGATGATCAGACTTAATGTCAAACTTCCTAAAATCAAGAAGACATTGAACATGTATGTCAACGATGCTATTGGTTATAGGATGTCACCCGAAGTTTGTTTGTTCTATTCGATTAATGCATTCGGAACCGCCGATTCTATTTCTTTTAGAAACAACTTTCTTCGAATTCATGACCTTAAGAACGGGCGCACTCCTGCTTCTATCAAGCAGCTGAAAATCTACGCTGCTTTGTTCTGTTTGGAGTACCACATCAATCCCAGAGACATTGAAATCGAGCTTCGCCTCTATCAATTGGATGAGGTGATTGTCGATACACCGGATCCCGAAGAAATTCTGTTCATCATGGAAAAGATCGTCAAGTTCGATAAGCGAATCAACGAAATTAAGGAGTAAGGAGGTGCAGGTATGGCTTATTTAGTTCACTATGGTACACCAAGACATAGTGGCCGATATCCGTGGGGTTCTGGCGAAGATCCTCAAAGATCTAAATCGTTTTCCACCACGGTTGCCGAACTAAAGAAGCAGGGTATGAGCGAACCCGAGATTGCCAAATCATTCGGCATGAAGAACACGACCGAGCTTAGAGCGAAAATCCATATGGAAGCTGAAGCCAGGTACGGAGCTCAAGCGGCTATGGCAGCTCGTCTGAGAGAAAAGGGATATTCTGACGTCGCTATCTCTAAGCGAATGGGAGTGAGTCCGAATACCGTCAAAAACTTACTTCTTGAAGACACAAAGGAAAGACACAAGGTTACCGAAGCTACTCGTGAAATGCTCAAGAAACAGGCAGATGAAAAGGGTATGATCGATGTTGGCACGGGGTCAAACCTGCTGATCGGAGTCACTAAGACCAAGATGGATGTTTCCATTGCGGAACTCGAGCAAAAGGGTTATGTTGTCACCAACATTCAGACGCCCCAGCTCGGAACAACCAACAAGACCACAATTCGCGCTCTTCTTTCTCCCGAGACAATGGAGAAAGCAAAAGCTGAATACGTGATCAAAGACCCTGAGAAGTGGAAGCAACTGTCACCTGAAGATCAACAAAGTAAGATCGCTTATCTCTATGCGGCTAAGCATGCAGGTGATATTCGTATGGTCACAGATTGGTCGTCCGATGGTGGAGCAACTTACAAATCGGTTAAGCCTCCTGTCTCCCTCGATTCCAAACGAGTAATGGTTCGCTTTGACGACTCCAAAC
>CAYYEN010000186.1:0-6114 GCA_964470795.1 uncultured Spirochaetaceae bacterium
AGGGAAAGGAAAGTGCCTACTTTTCAAAAGAACTCATAGTATTAAAATCTGATATCTTCACCCTTGATACCTTTGAAAGCCCTCGATACTTAATGAGTACCGTAAACTATGCCGCAGGAGTTGAAGACTTTGATAAGGCAAGATGTAGAAGTCTTGCAAAGACTGCCTCTTCTTTTGCCGCAGGAGAGGTGGTAGTAATCGATAGACCAAGTGCTAAAAAAGTTGAAGAGGAGCCGGTGGAAGTTGCTGCTGAACTATTAGGACTTGGAGAGTATCAAACAGTTACAGATCTTGCGCAGTTACGCTATTTGTTAGTGCAGGCTGAAGAGTCTGGTAAAGAGGTTGCTTTTGATACTGAAACTACCAGTTTAGATCCTTTAGAAGCGGAATTGGTTGGGTTTAGCTTTTCTTATGAACTAAAGAAGGCTTATTACATTCCTCTTATTGCAAATAATGAGAGAGTGGTTTTGGTTGATGAAGTGGTAAAGCTTTTAAAAGAATTCTTTACTGGAAAGCTAAAAATAGTTGGACAGAATATAAAATATGATTACCGAGTACTTTTAAACTACGGAATAGAACTTAAAAATATAGTCTTCGATACGATGGTCGCTGCTTGGCTTATAGATAGCAATGCAGGTCTTTATAATATGGATGATTTAGCTAATAAGTATCTAAAGTATGAAACTGTTAAGTTTGAAGACGTTGTTAAAAAAGGTGAGCTCTTCTCCTCCCTTGATAAAGCTAGTCAAACTCGCTATGCCGCAGAAGATTCAGACATTACTCTTCGCTTGTTTTATGCCTTTGCTCCTCGTTTAAAAGCTTTAAATATGGAAAGTCTTTATAATAATATGGAAAATCCTTTGCTTTATGTGCTTTCTAAAATGGAAGCAAATGGCATTATTTTAGATACAGTGCGCCTTAAAGAGTTAGGGCTTGTTATAAAGGCTGAGTGTGATAGCTTATCTGAAAAGATATTTAAGCTTGCAGGAGAAGAGTTTAATTTAAATTCCTCTCAACAACTTTCAAAGATATTGTTTGAAAAGCGACATCTACCAACTGGAAAAAAGACACAAGGTGGCTTTTCAACCGATACCGCTACTCTCGAGGACTTAGTTGCAACAGGTGATGAAATTGTCCCTTTAATCTTGCGATACCGAACTTATTCAAAGCTTCAAAGTACTTATGTATCTTCTCTGTTTAACTTAGTTGGAAAGGATGATCGCCTTCATACCCAATTCTTGCAGATTGGAACAGCTACCGGTCGGCTTTCTTCTAGAAATCCAAATTTACAAAATATTCCAATTAGAACAGAGGAAGGAAGGCTAATTAGAACCGCTTTTGTTCCACAAAAAGGTTCGGTCTTTTTATCTGCTGACTACTCACAAATTGAATTGGTAATATTAGCACATCTTTCAGGAGATGCAGCGCTTCGCTCTGCCTTTGTAAAAGGTGTGGATGTTCACCGTCACACTGCTTCCTTAATCTTTAATAAAGAGACAGAAGAGATAACAGCTGAAGAAAGACGTATGGCTAAAACTATCAACTTTGGAATTATGTATGGTATGTCCGCTTTCCGTTTAGCCTCCTCCTTAAATATATCAAGAAGCGATGCTAAGTCTTTCATGGAACGTTATTTTGAACGTTATCTTGGTATTAAGGCCTTTGTTGATAAAACGGTTAAAAATGCTGAAGCTAAAGGTTATGTCGAGACTATGTATGGTCACCGAAGAAAAGTCTTGGGTATTACATCTCGCAACAAGGTTGAAAAAGCGGCAGCGGATAGAGTTGCTGTTAATACCGTGATACAAGGAACTGCGGCTGAAGTTATGAAGAAGGCGATGATTACCATCTTTGAAGAATTAAAGACTCGTGGTTTGAAATCACAATTATTGCTTCAAGTGCATGATGAAATAATTTTAGAAGTTCCAGTTGAGGAGAAGAGTGAAGTTTATGCTTTGGTTAAAGAAAAGATGGAAAATGCAGTAAAACTTTCAGTTCCTTTAAAAGCGAGTCTGGAGTTTGGCGAGACTTGGGGAGATATTCACTAATGGTAATTGGTCTTGTAGGTAAAACTTGTTCAGGTAAAAATATTGTTGCCTCCTATTTTGAAGAGAAAGGCTTTTATGTAATTGATGTTGATGTGTTAGGCCATATTGCTTTAGAGGAGAATCATAATCTCTTAGTAAAAACCTTTGGCTCCACTATTGAAAAAGAGGGCAAGATTGATAGAAAACAATTGGGACCTATCGTATTTTCAGACCCAAAAAAACTAGAAGAACTTAATAATATTACGCATCCTTGGATGGTGGAGAGGGTTGAGCAACTGGTTAAAGATAATAAAAATACGATAATAAATGCAGCTTTATTGGAATCGATGGGACTTGTGAGATTATGTGATGAAGTAATATGGGTATTTGCTTCTAAAGAAATAAGAGAGCAAAGAGCCTTAAGTCGTGATAATATAAGTCAAGAACAATTTGAAAAAAGAAATTTGAATCAAATAAATATAGGAACAACGTTGTTTACCAATTGCGAAAAAGTCATTACCATTGTAAATGATTCTTCAAAAGAGAATCTGCTTTATCAATTGGATAGCTATTACACTCAGCTGAAAGCAAAAGGTGTTTTTTGATAGGTTATGGGAGATTATGAGAATGAGTAAAAGATCCTCTTCGGTTATTTTGTTAACAACTTCGGTAGTTTTAACCGTAGCTGTGTTTTGTTTTTCTTATCTGACTAGACCAACTGATGAAAGTGATGTGCTTAAAAAAGCTAGAGAACGTCAGCTAGAAAGCTTAATAACTGTTGAAAAACCATTAGAAACAGACACTAATGTACTTACTAAAGAAGAGGAAATGAAGAACTCTGTTTATTCAATGCTTTTAGCTGATGAAAACTTTACAAAAGAAATTGGCGAAAAAGTTTCCTCCAATACTGCCTTTGTCGATACCGTTTATAAAAATGTTTTACCTCAACTTAACTCTTATTTAGATAGTAAGGTTAATGAGTATGTGGCACTCTATACTCCACAGATTGCCACCTATGTTGAAACCTTATATAAAGGACAAGACCCTACAATCTTTGTGGATGATTTAATTGCTCCAGTAACAGAGCGTGTTTATGCAGAGTTATCTATTAAACTTACTGACCAAGTAGTAGATACTTTAGTTACTGACTTTACAGCTAGCTTTACTGAAGCGCAAGCAAAAGTTGAAACAGATATCTACAACAGAATTATGGCTAATCGTGAGGACTTTATTAAAGAAGTAGAAGCTCTTGTACTTAAAGATATTTCTGCTCAAGTTCCAGGCTATGAAGAGAGGGCAAGTAATTACATCGATAACAAGATAGATTTAGCAAAACAAGAAGTTATCGCAAAGCTTCCAAAGTTAGATATAGAAGCTGCGGTTATTGAAGTTTATAATAAGTATCAAGACCAAGTGATAGTAGATGTAGTTAACCAAGTTTTAAGTAAGCTCGATACTGTTGCTGTTCAAAAAGTAGTAGAACCTGTTGCAACTCCTTCTAAAGAACAAATTGTAGCAAATCCAGTAGCTCCTGTTAGTGTTACCTCTGTAGTACCAGCCGAGCCGGTCAGCGTTAAAGCTATCGAACCTATTGAAGCTCAAAAGCCTGTAACTACAGTAACTCCAACAACTGTAAAAGCAACCCCTGCTCCGGTTACAGCTCCAGTCTTTGCTATTGAACCTGAGGCAACAGATTTAACTGAAACCGAATATCAGCAAAATCGTACTCAAAAGCGTAATGCTGCAATTCAAGATATTTTAACAAAACTTAAATAATATAAAAACTCCCAGGTTTTGGGAGTTTCTTTTTAAGTACTTTTTTCCGCAGTATAATAATAAATAATAGCTATTAAAAACTTACCTTAAAAGAAGATATAAAGTAAACAAAAAACCTTAAGATTGTAGTTTTTACTTTACTTTTCGACCTTCTGAGTAGACAGCAATTATATTGTTTTCATTGGTGCGATATAAAGCTCTTTCTAGTCTTTGAGAAAGTGTTAAGCGCTCTGTTTCAACTAAAGCGGTATCATCAAGCACTATAGCATGAAGCTTTTCGTTTAAAGGAAAGCCTACTTTATCGTTAAAGTAACGTTCACCTGAGCTAGTTGCAAGATAATACGCCTCCTCTGCAGTAAGCACATCACTTTTGTCTTTGGTGGTGATTGCTATATTTTTAGAAGCTCTTATAGCTAACGTCATTACTTTAAGCATTGAAAGGGTAGAACCTCCGGCAATATCTGAGCCTAAGGTTACCCAGACTCCTTCGTTTAAGAAATGGCGGATAGGGGCTGTGCCGCTACAGATATTGATATTGGAATCTGGACAATGGACAGCTACAACCTTTGCCTCTTTCATTGCTTTAATTTCACTATCAGAAGAATAGACACAGTGTGCCATTAGTGTTTTCTCTTTCCATAAATTATATTTAGCATAACTTTGCCAGTATTCATCAAGGTCTGGGTGAAGTTCTTTTACCCACTCGATCTCCTTTAAGTTTTCACTTAAGTGAGATTGCACTAAAAGGTTGTAAGAATTTGCAATTTTACCAAGATTCTCCATTAAAGAATTGGTACAAGAAGGAGTGAAACGGGGTGTAATTATAGGCTTTAAAGTTTTAAACCTTTCTGCTTCTTTGATAAATCTTAGTGTCTCTGTTATCGATTCTTTAGTTGTTTCTTCTAGCTCAGAACTTCCATTTCTGTCCATATTTACTTTTCCAACATAGCCGGTAACCCCTTCTTTTTCTAGTTCTTCCATTAACACAAGGGTTGCATCGGTGTGTAGGGAGGAGAACATACAAACTCTTGTAGTGCCATTATTAATAAGTTCTTTTGCAAGGTGAGAGTAAATATTTCTAGCATAATTTAAATCTTTACATTTTGCTTCTGTTGGAAAGGTGTAGGTGTTAAGCCAGTCTATAAGCTCAAGATCCATACCTAGTCCTATATTAGGATATTGCGGTGCATGAAGGTGCATATCGCAAAAAGATTGCAAGATAAGTGCATCCCCATAATCTGTTAAGGGTAAGTTTTGATATTCTTTATCAAGAGTTTGAGAAAGACAAATAAGTTTTCCTTCCTCGTCTAAGACTAAATAACCATTTTTATAAGTTTTTAAGGTATTAAGCGATTGTGCTTCTATTATATTGCCTTTTATCACTTTCATAAAAGTTCTCCTAATTATCAGTTTTTATAACTGTCCATAGGTAAGATCTAAGGCGACCTTGTAGAGACTTTCACACCAATTAAGTGAAATTATATGCGACAATAAACACTATATAACGAAATTATTTATTTTGCTATAAAAAAAGCTTGTCTCAATTAAGAAACAAGCCTTATCAATTAAATTGCTATAAATTAGCTGTTAACTCTTTCAAGGTATTCTTTAGTTTCAGTGTTAACTCTAATCTTTTCACCAACTTTGATGAAGATAGGGCAACGAACACGAAGACCTGTTTCGGTAGTAACATATTTAGTAGCACCTTGTACGGTATCACCTTTAACTTGTTCTTCAGCTTCAACTACATTGAAAATAATCTTTGAAGGAATCTGAATGTCCAAGATTAAGTCTTCCCAGAAAGTTGCACGGTAGGTCTCACCATCTTTCATGAAGTACTGATAATCAGGGAAAGAAGTCATTGGAACTTCAAGTTGTTCAAAGGTATCAGTGTTCATTAAGAAAAAGTGTTCGCCATCGTTATAAAGATATTGTACGCTTTTGTCTTCAACTGTAATATCTTCTGCGTTATCTTGAGATTTCATTGTTTCAGAAAGAGTTTGACCTGTTGATGGGCTCTTAAGTTTTAGACGAACAAATGCTGAACCCTTACCTGGGTTAACAAATTCACGTTCAATACAGACAAATGGTTGGCCCTTTATTAAGAGAGCGGTACCTTTGTCGATTTGACCTGCTTTAATCATATTTATACCTCAATTATTAAAACTATTTGCATTTTGGAAAAAAAACACATCAAAAATGATAACCAAAGATATAAATAAAGTAAAGATACTTTGATGTAAGATAGCTTTTTATTCTTAAGTGAAAGCGATATTGTCTAAACATGATGAACGCGACTTTGTCCAAAAGT
>CAYYEN010000187.1:0-6105 GCA_964470795.1 uncultured Spirochaetaceae bacterium
GAGGCTATTCACAGCCTTTAATTAAAGAGGGAAGGGAAACTATAGCTTCCTTTTTAAAAGCAAAAGGTTATAGTACCAATATTGTGGGAAAGTGGCACCTTGGAATGAAATTTAAGACAGACGATAGCTTTGTCGAACAACCAGATTTTGATGCGTGTACCGGTGTCGATTACTCAGCCCCAATTCTAAATAGTCCAATAGACTATGGCTTTGATTACTTTTATGGTATTTCAGGCTCTCTAGACATGCCCCCTTATATTTACATTGAGAATAATCACTTTACACAATTGCCAGATCATGAAACTTCTTCAAGTGGTAAGGCCTTTTGGAGAAAAGGCCCAACCGCTCCAGATTTTGTTCATGAAGAAGTCTTAGGTAAACTGACCAATAAAGTTTTAAAACTGATAGAGGAAAAGAAAGAGGAACCTTTCTTTATCTATTTTCCCCTCCCTGCTCCTCATACTCCAATCCTCCCAACAAAGAAGTTCTTAAATAGCAGCAATACAAATGAATATGGGGACTTTGTGCTAGAATGTGATGATTGCGTGGCCCAAGTTATCAATAAGCTAAAAGCTGAAGGACTGTATGAGAATACCATAGTAGTCTTTACCTCCGATAATGGTTGCTCCCCCTCAGCAGATTTTCAAGAGTTGAAAGCTAAAGGTCATAACCCTAGTTATATCTTTAGAGGCACCAAAGCAGATATTTATGAAGGTGGACATAGAATTCCACTCCTTATTACCTATCCTAATTTGATAAAGGGTGGAAAGGTATCCTCTTCCCTCGTCTGCCTAACTGACTTTTATTGCACCGTAGCAGACTTATTAGGAGTCTCTTTACCTGATAACACAGCTGAAGACTCAGTATCTATGCTCCCTATCTTTGAGCTTTCTGAAAAGGAGCAAACTAGAACTGAGCTCATTCATCAAAGTATTGATGGCTCTTTATCGATAAGAGAGGGAAAGTGGAAACTTGAAATGTGTGCAGGCTCTGGTGGTTGGTCCTACCCTATACTTGGAAAGGATGATTTTTCAAACCTTCCTAAGTACCAACTCTATGATTTATCAAACGATATAAAAGAAAGCCATAACGTAATTGAAGACCACCCTGATGTCTTTAAACACCTTAAAGCGCTGTTAACCAAACAGATAAAAGAGGGTAGGAGTACAAAAGGTACAATTCAAGAAAATGATGGAGTTGCTGTATGGGAAACAATAAAGTGGATAATTTGAAAAAAGTAATATTAGGTTTGCTATTAATAATACTTCTTATCTCTTGTAGCACTACTCAAGAGGTAAAGGTAGTAGATAACAGGGTCTCAACTCTTTTAAATGGTAAGTGTCTCGATAAAGAAGGACAGGTGGTTAAAATCTCCTCTCCTTACTATCTGCTATACTTTGCAGCAGACTGGTGTCCTTATTGTGTAAAGGCTGAAGAAGAGCTGGTTAAGCAATTTAAGATATTAAAAGAACAATTTGAGGTGCAGATAATCTTTATGGGGCATGAAAAGGATGAGGCGAATGAGGATATGCTAAGATATCTTAATTCGACTTCCTTTGATATTCCCTATCTACCTTATGAGTATCGAGAAGGGACTGGTTTTTTTGATTTAATCAAGGATGACAAATTTTATATTCCAGGGTTTTTATTGCTTTCAGAAGATAACACTTTACTAGCTTCCTCAAGTGGAAAAGTAAAAGAAGATTATTCTGTAATGCGTCCGATAAATATATTTTTATCAATTCAACAATGTGATTGTGTCTTAGAACAACTTAAAAATAATAAATAGGTTTTATTAGGGGGAAGGTATGAAAAAAGAATGGTATTGTGAGAATCGCAAGAAGGCTATAGAAGAATGGAAAGATTTAAAGTATGGAATGTTTATTCACTTTGGTCTTTATTCTCTTTGTGGTGGCTATTGGAAAGGCGAGAAAGTCACACGAGGCTATAGTGAACAGATATTATCTCATGGAAATGTTGCTTTTTGTGATTACGAAGCACTTAAAGAGGAATTTAGTATAGAGCACTTTAATGCTGATGAAATTGCTCTTTTAGCTAAAGAGGCTAAGATGAGCTACATAGTGTTAGTTACTAAACACCATGATGGCTTTTGTCTCTTTAATACAAAGACAACCAGCTATAACAGCGTAAATTCTGCTTGTAAACGCGATATCGTTAAAGAGATTAGCCAAGCGTGTCAGCGACACGGCTTAAAGCTTGGGCTCTACTTTTCTTGGATAGACTGGCATTGTGTTGATGCGCTTCCTATCTCCTCCCACAATAGTGATAGAATACCACCTCTTCATATGAAATATAACTTAGCACAGTTAGAAGAACTGTTAACTGGTTATGGGGATATTTGTGAACTTTGGATGGATATGGGAAATCCTACTCCTGAACAAAGTAGTCAAGTAAGAGAACTTGCTTTACGCTTACAACCCAATATTATGATCAACGGTAGAGTTTGGAATGATATGGGCGACTTCTTAACCATGGGAGATAACCAATTTCCAGATTGTGCTCTTTCCTTACCTTGGCAAACTCCGGCAACAATTTATCATGAAACTTGGGGTTATCGTGAATGGCAAGAACGTACAGACTTTGAAGAAAAAGTTGAGACCATTAATAAAGGGTTACACTATGTTGTAGAAAATGGTGGTAACTATTTGCTCAATATCGGACCTAAAGGGGATGGTAGTTTAGTAGACTTTGAAGTTGAGGTCTTAAAGGCTGTAGGGAAAGAAATTGAAAATGCACCATTGGAAAGAAAACCAATAGAAGCAACCCCTCTAGTTGTCGATAACGCTAACTTTACCCTTTTAAACGGGGAAAAAGTCTATCGCTACACCGGAAGTGAGTATTATACCTTCCATCCGATCGTAACGGGGTTGAATTACACCTTAGCACTAGAGGAAGACGGGGTATATGAATTCTCATATCTTTTTGACCTTCCACTACAGAGTGAAATAAAACTAGCATTAGAAACCGATAACGATACTTTAATCTTTCCCCTTAAAGAGAATAAGAAAGAGTGCTTAGTGTGCTCTAGGTTAAAACTTAAAAAGGGTATTAATCATATAAGTATCGTGTCTTCTGGCAATCCTATAAGACGAGAAGAGATAAAGAACTTAGATATAAAATTAAACTTTAAGAGAGTGTAAAAAAATGAAGAAAATAATTGAAATTTGTTTAGAGTCGGTTGAATCTGTAGTTGCTGCCCAAAAGGGTGGTGCTGATAGAGTTGAGCTTTGCTCTGATCTATTTGAAGGGGGACTTACCCCGACACTTGGAACCTTTACAGTTGCAAGAAAGCTTGCCTCAGCTATTAAGATAAACGTTATGATACGACCTCGCGGCGGAGACTTTTGTTACTCTGATGAAGAGTTTGAAGTAATGAAAGAAGATTTAATTTCGCTTAAAAATGCGGGAGCTGATGGAATTGTCTTTGGTATTTTAACCCCAGAGGGAGATATCGATGAGGAACGAACTAGAGCGTTGGTAGCTTTAGCGTCTCCGCTTCCTGTCACCTTTCATCGCGCCTTCGATATGAGTAAAGATGCGTTCAAAAGTCTTGAAACTTTAATTGACTTAGGAGTTAAACGCATCTTAACCAGTGGTTTAGAGCCAACGGTAATGGAAGGACTTCCACTGTTAACAGAATTAGTAAAGAAGGCAGACGATAGAATTATCATAATGCCAGGTTGTGGAATAAGCGAAAGAAACTTTAAGTATTTAGATGAGAAGATTAACGCAAAAGAATATCATGTATTCTTACCTAAAGAAATTAGTTCAAAGATGGAATACCGACCAAGTCATATTTACATGGGAGGACTATTACGTCAGCCAGAGTTCTCTATTTTTCACACAGATAATGAAAGAGTTAGCAATATCGTAAAGGAGATATAATAATGAAAGCAGTAGTTGGTGGGTTACACCATGAATCAGATACCTTTAACCCTATCGTAACAGGTAGAAAAGATATATTTGTAACAAGAGGCGATGCTATGCTTGCCTCTAAGAGTAAGAGTAGCTATGTAGGTATAATCGATACCTTAAAAGCTAATGGAGTTGAAGTTGCCCCTATATTAGTTGCAAGGGCTGTTCCTAACGGGGAATGGGATGAAGAGTATTATAAAGAACTAAAGGCAGAATTTATTGAAGGTGTAAAGAAAGCTGAACCTTTTGATGTTTTTGCTTTAGCGCTTCACGGTTCGATGAGAGTAAAAGGAATTGGAGAGGCTGAAGGGGATTTGTTAGAAACCTTAAGAGTGCTTTATCCTAATATTCCAATAATTTCCTCCCTAGATATGCATGCAACTATAACAACTCGTATGATGACTAATGCAGATGCATTTGTAGGGTATAAATGTGCTCCTCATACAGATACTTATGAAACTGGAGAGCTTACTGGTAAAATAGTAGTCAATTACTTAAAGACAGGAATTAGACCTACAATGGCTTCTGTTCATGTACCTTTTTTAGTTGCAGGCGAGCAGAGTGAAACTAGTGTTGAGCCTATGAAGAGTTTAACGGACCGTTTAAGATCTGAAGAGAAGGGGAGTGTACTTGCGACTTCTTATCTTTTAGGCTTTCCTTGGGCAGATACTGAAGAAAACGGGGTACATGCGTTAGTGGTAACTAATGGTGATTTACCCCTTGCGCAACAAAAGAGTAAAGAACTTGCAGAGCTTTTCTGGTCCAGACGAAAAGATTTCGGGTTCTACAATGAAACTTGTGACCCGGAAGAGGCTATTAATCGAACCTTTGAAAGCATTGAAAAAGGGGTATATCCAGTTGTTATCAGCGATAGTGGCGATAACCCAACTGCAGGCTCTTCACAAGATGTTACGACCTTCTTATCGCTCATCTTAAAAGATAAACGATTAACAAAGCTTAATCCTCCTTTGGTTTACCAAGGTTTTTATGATCCTGAGGTCGTAGAGCTTGCCATAAAAGCCGGAGTTGGTGGAGTTGTCACCACAACCCTTGGTGCGAAGTTTGATACAGTGAAATCTAAACCAATTGCAATAAAAGGAATCGTTAAGGCGCTCTCTAAAGGTTTTGGTGGGCTTTTTAATACTGATTTAGCTCTTATTGAGGTAGAAGGTGTTGATGTAGTTGTAACCTCTGCTCACGTTGGTTGCTATGACCCTGAGATGATGAGAGCGCTAAAGGTAGTGCCTGAAGAGAGGAAAGCAATTATTGTAAAGCTGGGGTATTTAGAGCCTGAAATTAGAGCAATTGCAAAACGCAGTATGATGGCCCTTACAAATGGAAGTAGTGATGAAATCTTCACCCGTCTTCCTTATGTAAAACTAAAACGACCAATCTTTCCATTAGATGGAGATTTTGAACCAGATTTGTTTTTAGTTTAAAGCAACCAGAGTTCCACTGAACAACTTGGAAGAGGTGATAATATATTGATATTTTTGCTTCTTCCAGTTGCTTGAAAAGTGAGTGCCCATACTGATGTAAGCATGAGTTACTAGAGGGGCAACCGTTTTTTTTGGATTGAGAATGTCAAAAAATACTGAAGTGTAATTGGTGTATTGTATAGTCTCTCCATCAATTATGCTAGAGACTTTATAACTGCTAAAGGTCATTAATGTCGAGGTCGCGTAAAGGCCTATTCTAATGCTTGTACGCTTAGTTAAATCTATCTTACCACCAATATCGAAATCGACTCCGATAGTTGTTTTGTAGTTCGTTGTAGTCTTGTTGTATACAGGCTCAGTGGTAGTGGTAATATCTTGAGAAATTCTAATTCCAATACCAAAATAAGCATTGAGGAAGTTAGTGGTGATAATTCGCGCCGCTGGTCCCATAATCGAGGTAAAAGAAAAAGTTTTAACACTGATATCCTCTTTCTCTTTGCTATATCCAGGTGGATTGCTTACTAAATCAGATAACGGCGGTGACGTGTTTCCGCTGTTGCTACTACTTTCATTACCACTGCTTGTACCCTCATTTTTTATCTCTTCACTACTTTTTTTTTCACTGCTTGAAAAAGAAAAGGGGGTTTGAAAGCCAAAACGAACAAATATTCCAGTTCTTTGAATTTTACCAACAAAGCCAAAGCCTTTTTAATCAAAACCAATTTTATTA
>CAYYEN010000188.1:0-3363 GCA_964470795.1 uncultured Spirochaetaceae bacterium
GCCGCTTTTACGGTTTTTTCCATGCCTTTGCGGTAGTTCTCCATATATCTCCTTGTGGAGAAGGATTTCATACCGGCTCTCTGCATGAGTTTTGCCTGAGCTTCTACCGGGTTGCGGTAGAGATCCTGAAGCTGACGGACCTCCTTTCTGGATGCTTCGGCAAGAGTGTCGCCTGCTTCCATACGTTTGGCAAACAGGTCGCCGATACCGTACGAGGTGTTCATACCCCAGGATTTGGCTGCAAGAATTGCCTGCTTGTGAGCGACCGGGATGTCGGTTTTCGTGAGGACCTGGTTAACCACATTGCTGGTTGAACCCGGCATCAATGCAAAGTCAACGACACAGGTCGGCCCATAGAAACCGGCATAACAGCGTGCAGCTTCCTTCCCGATGATCGCCTCGTGGGTTTTGATCGAATCGGCAAAGATCTCCAGACTCTTTGCAAACTTTGCATCCTGATCGCGCAGGATTTCCAAAATGACGGGTGTCTGATAATGTTCGACAAAGGGATCGTCTTCCGGTTTGACGTGTCTGGTCAGACCCGAGAGAACATTGAAGTGCGTTTTCACGGACTCTTTGTGCAGGTTAATGACCGCGGCACTCTGTTTTGGACCGACAGTCATCTTTTCCACCGCCTCAACATAGGGACGGGCATCCTTGAGCGTGAAATGCTTTCCACGTCTCTCTTTGAGAACTTCGACGTCGGCATGCTGTGCAGCCATTGCCTCGTCAATCATTTTTTTGTAGAGTTCGGACATTTTTTTTCTCCAAAAGGTTTAATTTATTGATTTCTCCCAGACATGATAAAGGTATGTATAATGGGAGTTTATGCCAAGAAATATCGCAGCCTGAAGGATATTTTATAATAAAAATGATTAACAACAGATTTGATCGCGTGCAAGACGGGACGAAATATAGGCACAGACAGCGGCGATTATTCCCGCAATACAGGCAGCAATAATACCTTGATCAGTATATACATCGCCGCTGCCCGATCCAAGCGAGGCAGCTGCCGAAAACACAGCCACTCCAAGAATGCATCCGATGTTCATTACGGTAAATATCAGACCTCCCGAAGATCCCTGCAGTTCGCGGGGACAGTGGAGAGTTATCCGCTGCATACTCGGCCCTTCGTTCAGTCCCATCCCAAGACCAAGAAGCAGCAGTCCGGCAAAAAGCAAAGGCAGATAGGCGAGAGCGATACCAAAAACGAGGATCACAAGACCTCCGGCCATCAAAACCGCTGCGAGATTGCATAGACGCATGCAGCCGATTTTCTGCGAAAGTGCGCCAGCCGGGATTCCGATAAGAGCCATAGAGACCGGGGCAAGAAGCATCACGAGTCCCGCCGCAGCCACAGACATGTGAATCGAACCCGTCAGATAAAAGGGTATCAAATAGATGATCCCCAGGTAGATAAGAGTGACCAGTAAGGTTGAAAATGATGCCCACATCACGGTCCGGTTTAAAAAAAGTCTGGCTGAAAGAACAGGATCCGGATGCCGCAGTTCCCAGCGGAAAAAGACAAAGCCGAGAATAGGAAAGATACCAATGAGCAAAAACACCTGCGGAGTCCACCCCTCGGATAAACCGAGTTCAAGACCCATGAGTAAAGATACAAGCGTTGCGGCCAAAAGACAAGCTCCTAAAATATCGAAAGGCTGTTTTGCATTCTGCCTGACCTTCGATGCCGGGATCAGAAATACGGCGAGGATAACCGCGGCAATGCCTATTGGTATATTGATGAAGAATATCCAGTGCCAGCTGATGAACTCGGTCACCAATCCGCCAAGTCCCGGTCCCAGTGCCAGCGCGATACCGCCGGATGTCGCAATAACACCCATTCCAAGCCCCCGTGTCCCTGAAGGCAGGCGTGTTGTGATCAGCATGGTCGCCGTAGACACCATCATGCCGGCGGCAATCCCTTGAATGACACGAAATCCAATCAGGAACTCGATGTTTGGAGAAATTCCGCACAGGAATGAGGATAACGTGAACAAAACAAAACCTGCAGTGAAGATCTCCCTGTCGCGTCCGGTTCTGTCGGCAAGTTTCCCAAAGAGCAGAAGGGTACTTCCAAGAGCAAGAAGATACGAAGTCATCACCCATGAAGCCGTCAGCGATCCAATGCCGAGATCGGCAGAGATCGTCGGCAAAGCTATCGAAACGATGCTCGTGTCCAGATAATCCAGAAAAACGGCTGTGCTCGCAAGGATCATCAGAAGGTACTGCCGAAGACTGCTGGTTTGGATCATAGATTTGAAAACGGTGATGACTTGGCCTCACCATGAATGTAAGGAATATCGGGAATATTTTGCGTGTATGTTCATGCGTTCTGTAATGATATTAAGGTAAACCATAGGCTATTCGTATGCCGGGTATTGTCTGATGCAAAAAGCATATGGGGCACTCTTTTCTGATGTAATCTAATTATATCGATACCGCAAGCCACAGTATTGAATATCTTGCGCACACAAATAGTATTCAGTATTTATCGGAGATTCACATGACAGATACAAATGAGAAAACAGGGAAAGGCACTGTTGTCCTCGCCTTTTCCGGAGGTCTCGACACCTCGATTTGTGTTCCAATCTTGAAGAACATGTACGGATACGATCGTGTGGTCACGGTTGCGGCAGATGTTGGTCAGCCCGAAAGCGAAGTTAAGATGGCTACCGACAAAGGAAACCTCATCGCAGACAAGCATTATACCCTCGATCTAAAGGATGCATTTGTCAAAAACCATGTCTTCCCGGCAATCAAGGCGAATGCGCTTTACGAAGGATACCCGATGGGCACATCCCTCGCCCGCCCGATCATCGCCGAAGAGATCGTAAAAATCGCAAAACAGGAAAATGCCGCGGCAATCGGACACGGATGTACCGGCAAAGGAAACGATCAGCTTCGATTCGATTACATCTTCCGCATGCACGGATTCGACATCGTCGCTCCGATGCGCGAACACAATATGACCCGCGAATGGGAGATCGATTACGCAGAACAGAACAACGTCCCGATCCCGGTAAAAAAATCCACCCCGTGGAGTGTTGACGAGAACATCTGGTCACGCAGCATCGAAGGCGGCCGCCTTGAAGAGCCGGACTATCATCCCCCCGAAGAAATCTATCACTGGACGGCAGCTCTCAAAGACACGCCGAACGAGCCCGAAATCGTCACGATCGGATTTGAAAACGGTGTGCCGATATCCCTTAACGGCAAAAAGATGAGCGGTGTCGAACTGATCGTCACGCTCAACAAGCTTGCCGGAAAACACAGCGTCGGCAGAAACGATATGGTAGAAGACCGTGTGCTTGGTCTGAAAGCCAGAGAAAATTACGAACACCCGGCGGCAACCGTTCTGAT
>CAYYEN010000188.1:3463-6086 GCA_964470795.1 uncultured Spirochaetaceae bacterium
TCCTTCGATTCAACAACCATCGATCAGCGGGATGCTATCGGATACTCCAAATACTTCGGCATCCAGGGCAGAATGCTCTGGCAGCTTCAGAATAAGTAACAAATAATGAATAAAGACGACGTCTGTGTACTGATCCCGACACTCAATGAGAAAGCAACGATCGGACCGATCATCGAGGAGCTGCAGAGCCTTGGCTATAAGAATATCCTGGTAGTAGACGGGCACTCCTCGGACGGGACGCCGGAAATTGCATCAGGCCTCGGTGCCAGGGTCATTACCCAGAACGGCAAAGGAAAAGGAGCTGCGATGATCGAAGCATTCAGGCAGATCACTGAGCCCTACATCCTTATGCTGGACGGAGACGGGACCAATCCTCCCGAATACGCCGATGCAATGCTCGAACCGCTCGTATCGGGAAGAGCGGATCATGTGATCGGTGATCGGCTCGGCAGTTATGAACACGGAGCTCTCACCCGTTTGAACCGTCTTGGGAATTCAGTCATGAACAAGTATTTCAAATGGGCGCACGGTGTCTACATGACGGACATCCTTTCAGGATATCGGGCGTTCACCAGGGAATCTATCGATAAGATGAATCTCACCGAAGCCGGATTTGAAATCGAGACGGAGATCAGTTCGGCTGTCGTGCATCACAACCTCAGATTCGAGGTCGTCGAAACATATTATAAGAAGCGTCCGGGGTCCCCCACCAAACTGAATCCTTTCCGTGACGGATACAAAATCATCAGAGCGATAAACAGATACGGGAAGATGAATAATCCCTTGTTCCATTTCAGCGTTCTTGGAATCCTTCTTGGCCTCGCTGGTTTCATCACCGGCATTTATGTATTAGTTGATTGGTTTAAGGGAATCGAACATCTGCCGATGACGATTCTGACCATGCTCCTGATTGTGACCGGCATTCTGACATTTATGATCGGACTCATCAGCGACATGATCCTTGCATACCACCGGGAACAGATCCTTGAATTGGAAAAGATTCGTGCCGAACTTGAAGAACTGAAAAAAACGTAAAATAAAAATAATTGTATTTTTAGCTGGTTGTTAAGTAACCAACCATTTTAATATCGATTGTATCAGAGCCGTACTGCAGCGTCAGACCGTCATCGGTTTTCGCAGTGACAACACATACACGATATGCTGATGCTTCTTCACCGTCCTCGTTTGTATATGGTAATGTAATAAAGACTCTGTCTTCAACTTTCATATCATCGAATACCAGACCGGCGGTCTCGGTTTCTTCCTTAGTTAACTGATACGCCATATTGGATCCGGAACCGGCAACGGTCCTGCTTTCTCCGGGAACCAGACCAAGCACTCCCGCTGATATCTGGTTAAACTCTGCTGCATAGATTACAAATGGATACTCATATCCTTCAACATTTACGTAAAGGGATTGGTTCACTTCAGTTCCTGCCTGAAATCCCATAACATTCTCGAAAACCGCAGATCCGCCGATGTTCATGGTATAATTAACATAAACGGGATTTCCTGCAGCAACTACACCTGTGCCAGTAACGCCGTCACCGTTGATAAGATTGCCGAGAGCATTCGGAAGACCGCTAAAGGATACTATACACATGAATACCACCAGAACGCAAAAGCCGATAACGCCGACCTGCGTCCAGTTTATTTTCTTCTTCGGACCTTTATCCTCAGATTTGGATTTAGTCTGCACTGCCATTTAGCTATAATATGGAGATGTATTATCATAAACGTCTTCTCTTCCGACACGTATTTGTACGTGAGAAATGTATATATGCAATTATGACTTACTATTAGTAAATAACATTCGTTGATGAAATTACAGAAGGTATATATAATGTCAATTCGATTCTGCCCATTAAGCTTTGGAACACTTGGTTCCGAACTCGACACGCTTTTCTCCGAGATGGAGGAGCGTGCCGAAACTCTTGCAGCGCGTTCTGAAAGCCTGAAAACAATTGCAAAAAATGCCGTCCCGAGGTTAACCGGAGATTTCCATGTTGATCTGTGCGAAACTCCTACCGAGATCATCATTACCTGCGATCTGCCGGGAATTGAAAAGCAGGATGTTTCAGTAAAACTTCTGAATGAAACATCTCTGCAGATCAAAACAACGTATGACCGTGAGGTTTCAAAGACGGATGCCTCAGGCATCTATCATTTACGTGAGCGCAGATCCGGCTCGGGAGAGAGGATCATCCACCTGCCGGCAGAGGTTCTTTCCGAGGGGGCCAAAGCCTCGTTCAAAAACGGCATCATGGAGATCACCCTCCCCAAAGTGGTGAAAGACGCCGGCGTGCCGATCGAAATCGAGTGACACCATACGCTGCAGGGTCATTATCCCTCCCCCATAAAATCCTTTTTTTAACAAGATTGATGTTCTAAGCTCACGAATAGTAGGTTTAAGCGATGGAAAAAAAACAGGTCCGCGATTACATGACGCATGATGTTGTAAGCATCGATGCATCCGGAACGGTTGGAGATGTGATCCACCTGATCCATACCACAAATCATGATGGTTTTCCTGTCCTTAGAGGTGGAAAAGTTGTAGGGTATATCTCTGCACGGGACATCATCGGCGAACTCCCTTCAACAAAAGTCGAGCTGCGGATGACGC
>CAYYEN010000189.1:0-6076 GCA_964470795.1 uncultured Spirochaetaceae bacterium
AAAACTACAGAACCACTTGAAGGTGTTTCAAGACCTGAGATAATTCTTAGCATTGTTGTTTTACCACAACCAGAGGGACCTAATAGAGTAAGGAACTCATTGTTTTTTACGTTTAAGCATAAATTATTTAAAATTTTAGCTTCCCCAAAATTCTTACAGACGTTTGAAAGAATTAAAATGTCATCATTCATACCCTATAGTATAACCATCAACTTCAAAAAACAGAAGATGAACTAAAAAAATATTTAATTATTTGCGACCTTGTTTCTTTTCTCTCTTCTTTTCGTACATCTTTTGGTCAGCGATATCGAAAAGCTGGGCAAAGGTTAATTCTTCTTTAAAATCTTGGCTTGAAATTAGCCCGTAAGTGATGCCTAAAGAAAGATGTTCTTCTACTCTAAATTCAGCACTTTCAATAGTTTGTTGAACTTTATCCATCTGCTTTTGAAATTCAAGTTTTGCAAGGTTTGTGGTTATGATTAAAAATTCATCTCCACCATAGCGAACCGCAATTCGCTCATATTCTCTATCCCTTTGATCAAAGTTAGCTTTCAAGCAGCCTCCAATCTTGGTAAGAATTTCATCGCCCATCAAGTGTCCATACATATCGTTGATGTGTTTGAAGTTATCAATATCAATCACAGCAAGGTTTATAATCTTATAATTACTGTAGATAACAGATGGAATGAAGTTATCATCTAAGAAACGACGGTTATAGACTCCTGTAAGGGGGTCAGAGATAAGCTCTAAGTTATAAGTTTCTATCACCTCTGCTAGCTTATCACTTTGTTTTGAGTTGATAATAAAGTTTTTTGTAACATTCTTAACTAACTCTAAAACAAATTGTTGTCCATCGATTCTAATATATCTAGAGGTAACCCAAAAGACTTCATCTTTTAGGATTTCAAGTTTGTAAGCTCTGCCTTTATCACGAAAAGCACGAAGCGAGGTACAGTTTTCACAGCGTTCGCAGCGTAACCAAATTTCATGGCAAATTTCACCCTCACAACTTTGAGGATAACAAATTTTACGTGTTACAGGATCCACTAATCTAATAACATCATATTCCAACTTCAAGGAATTAAAGAAATCTTTAATCTCTTGTCTTTCGAAATCTATTCTATTAACCATGGTTGTACCTTATAGCTATATTGTAACTCATTCTGTAATAATAACAGCAACAAAAACTAAATCTTCGTTGATGTTATTAGAAATGGCATGGCTTTCTCCATTGCCAGTGATAACTAAATCACCTTTTTTGACTAATTTATCACCATCTTTTTCGCTGACGATGCCAGTTCCAGATAAGATGTAATAATATTCAGTCTCGTTATTATGTTGATGGAGTCCTATAGAGCAGCCTTTCTTTAATCGCATTATATTGAATAAGCGGCAGTTTTTACAAAACTCACCATCTTTTAAAAGCTTGGTTGCAAGAACTTATCCGCTTCCCTCTCTCATTTTGTCAATGGTAACATTTTCCATTTGAGAATTATACTTAATCATTTTTTCCCCTCGAAAAAAAAGAATTTTTCCTACTTTAAAAAAAATATCACAATTGAAATAGGTTCTCAAGGTTTAAAAAAAACATAAAAGTGCAAGAAAGTATTTATTTTTACCCACATTTTTCCTAAACTATAGTATCTTAGGATTTAAGGATGGTGGTTTATGAATAAAATCGTTAGTAAAGTCCAATTATCTCCAGATGTATTCCTTTTGGAAGTGGAAGCTCCTTATATTGCGAAGGAACGTAAAGCTGGACAGTTCATTATTCTACAATTGGGTGAGGATTTCGATGAAAGAATTCCTTTAACTATTGCAGATGCAGATGTTGAAAAAGGGACAATTTTCTTGTTGTTTCAAGCAGTTGGTGCAACTACTTATAAATTGTCTTTACTCAAGGTTGGCGATAGCATTGCCAATTTGTTAGGACCTCTTGGCCATCCTACAGAAATTAAGCCTTATGGTAAGGTGGTAATTGTAGGTGGTGGTATCGGGGTAGCTCCATCTTTTCCTATCGCTCAAGCGATGAAAAAAGCGGGTAATGAAGTGAGAATCATTACCGGTGCACGAAACAAAGATTTGTTAATCTTTCAAGACCGAATGCATTCTATCGACCCAGAGACTATCGTTGTTACAGATGATGGAACTGCAGGTCGTAAGGGTTTAGTTACTGAACCTCTTAAAGAATTGTGTGAAACTTGGCATCCTGACGTAGTTGTGGCAATTGGACCTCCAATTATGATGAAATTTTGTGCACTCACAACCAAGCCTTATGGTGTAAAAACTTTAGTATCATTAAATACAATTATGATCGATGGAACCGGTATGTGTGGTGGTTGCCGTGTGATGATCGATGGTAAGATGAAGTTTGTTTGTGTTGATGGACCTGAATTCGACGGCCATCTAGTCGATTGGGACAACATGTTACTCAGACAAAAAACTTATAAAGAACGTGAAGTTGAAGATAATCATAAATGTAGAATGATGAATCTACAAGTGGAAGGAGGTAACAAATAATGGACGCTAAAGAAATGTTAGCCTCTTTACCTGAAAACCTCAGTGTTAAGGACCGTCTAAATATTCCTATGCAGGATATGCCTTCCCAAGATCCTGAAGTTAGAAAACATAACATGAAGGAAGTTGCTGTTGGCTATAGCGAAGAGCAAGTAATTCTAGAAGCTAATAGATGTTTGCAATGTAAGAACAAACCTTGTATGCAGGGTTGTCCTGTTGCGATCAACATTCCTGGCTTTATTGAAAAAGTCTGCCAAAAAGATTTTGACGGCGCGCTTCAAGTAATTCAGGAATCAAGTTTACTTCCAGCAATCTGTGGTCGTGTTTGTCCTCAAGAAAACCAATGTCAAAAATTCTGTACGGTTGGAAAAACCAAGAAAGATGTTGAACAAGCTGTTGCTATCGGTCGTATTGAGCGCTATGTTGCAGACCATGCAACTTCTGCTCTCCCTGTTATTAAAGAAGCAACTGGTAAAAAAGTTGCAGTTGTAGGCTCAGGTCCTGCTTCTATTGCCGCTGCTGCAGATTTACGAAAAGCAGGGCACAGTGTTGTGATGTTTGAAGCCCTTCATAAAACTGGTGGCGTACTAGTTTATGGTATTCCTGAATTCAGACTTCCTAAAGCGCTGGTTCAAAAAGAAATTGATAAACTTAAAGCTATGGGAGTAGACATCGAAACTAACTTCTTAGTGGGTAGAACTCGCACCATTGAAGAACTATTTAAGGAAGACAAGTTTGATGCTATCTTTGTAGGAACTGGAGCAGGACTTCCTAAGTTTATGAATATTCCTGGTGAAAACTATGTAGGAGTATTCTCTGCTAACGAATATCTAACCCGTTCTAACTTGATGAAAGCATATAAAGAAGATTGTGCTTTAACACCTCTTTATCATTCTAACAAAGTTGCAGTCTTTGGTGGCGGAAACGTGGCTATGGATGCGGCTCGCACAGCGCTTCGTCTAGGAGCTGAAAAGGTAACTATTATTTACCGCAGAACTATTGAAGAAATGCCAGCGCGTAAAGAAGAAGTCCACCATGCCGTAGAAGAAGGCGTTGAATTCTTAATGCTTAACCAACCGTTGGAAATCTTAGGCGATGATTTAGGCCATGTTAAAGGTGTAAAGGTTATCAAGTGTGAACTTGGAGACGCTGATGCCTCAGGTCGCAGAAGTCCTGTTGAAATTCCTGGTAGCGAATATGAGTTAGACTTCGACACCGTAATCGTTGCAATTGGTAACGCTTCTAATCCTTTAATTAAGATGACAACTCCAGAAATTGAAGTTAACAAGAGAGGTAACTTTATTGTTAATCCTGAAACTGGCGAGACCAATATTAAAGGACTATATGCTGGTGGTGATATCGTCTTAGGTGCTGCAACTGTAATCCTTGCAATGGGAGAAGGTAGAAAAGCTGCTAAGGCAATTAACGAATATTTAGAAGGTAATAAATAGTGATGAGAAAAGTATTTTATCAACTTCCCTCCAAAATTGATAAATATGAGGCTTTTAAAGAGATTGTTAGTTCTTGTTCTATCTTTGAGCAATTAGAGGACCGTGAAGACTTCTTAGCTAAGGTAATTAGCCGTGAGCACATCCAAACGACAGGTATTGGCCATGGCGTTGCCATAGCTCATGGTATGGTTAAAGGGGGAGGTGAACCTTTAATCGCCTTAGGCTATAGTGAAAAAGGGATTGTCTATGATGATGTCTTTCCTGACGAGGTGCACTTAATCTTTATAATTGCGTCCTTTGAAGATGATCAAAATGAGTATATAAAGGCAGTCTCTTCAATACTGTCTTGGGTGCATGATATCAACTTTAGAGAAAAACTCTTAGGCCAAATTCAAAGTGATAAATGCCAAGCTTTTTTTACTATGTTATCTGAACAAAATTATCATCCGCTTCAAAAAGAATAAAAACACAATCTAATTTTTCATCAAATTCCTCAGCTGGTAGCTTTTCTACCAGTTGATTTTTTTTACCTATCCCAATTGTATAAAGTTTAGAACGATTCTTCTTTATATATCTATCATAAAACCCTTTTCCACGCCCTAACCGGTTTTTCTCTTTATCAAACAAAAGCCCTGGAGTAAACATAACAGCACTTTCATAGCTTTCTTCCCTTAAGCTATCAGGCTCTAAGATATTCCATTTGTTACGTTTAAAATTTGGTGAAGTTGCAAATATTATATTATGTCCTACTACCACAGGATACAATACCTGCTTTTCAGGATAGAGCTTTAAAATAGGAGCTAAATCAATTTCTCCCTTTATTGGCATGAAGGAAAGAATAACCTTTGCCTCAATAAATTCTTTACACTCACTAAGTGCTTTTTTAAGTGCAGTTACAGAGTAAGGAAAAGAGAGGAGTTGTGGTTTTATAAGCGCTCTATAGTCTTGTTTTGTCATAAAAGTAATATCCTACTACTCCTATTATAACCAGTATTAGAAGAAAATCATTAAAACAAAGCTTTTTACGGCCCCTTTTTGTATAAGGGTCGTAGCATCTTGCTTGTAGTGCATCTGCATAGGAGGAAACCTTTTCAAGTAGTGTGTTTATTAGCGCTATAGAATAAGAGCTTATTGCTTTTATCGGATGGCGCAAAAAGTTTTCACCTCTACATCGTCTAGCCTCTAAAAGGGTAGTTGCTGTATTAAATATAATTGGTAAAAGGGCTAAAGTTAACTCCACACAAGAGGCAATTTTATAGCCAAACTTTCCTATTAGTTTTGATAAAAAGGAGCCAAGGGAGCGACTCGTCTCATCAGGGCTCGTTTGACTGGTAAAGACGATGGAAAGGGTTATCAAAGTTAAGAACTCAAACGCTGAGATTGAGCTTACTAGCAAATCGTTATAAGCAAAATAGTCGGAAATAAAGATAAAGAGGGCTAAGAAGAGGAGAAACCAGTTAGAGAGTAACTGCTTTAAGAGCTGAATGTGATGAGTAAAGACTACTAAGAGTAGCAAACTTGCGATCAGTATTAACATCTTTAAAGAAGCAGTGGACAGTAAGATAGAAAAACAGAGGAGGGCTAATAGCTTTATTCCCGCATTAGATCGTCGTAAAAAGGTATCTTTATCCGAGAGCGTAAAGATTAAGCTAGCCATGTCATTTCCTTAAAAGGAAGAGAGGGAACATAGATGTTGTTTTTTTTAAGATCTTCAAGTCCTTCTTCAGGCTTTCCATCATAGACAATTGAGCCGTGGTTCATTATTAGTAAATGGTCTGATAAAGCAATTAGCTTTTCAACTTCATGGGAGACGACGAGTAGTGTATGACCTTCCTCTTTAAGCTTAATCAAGGTTTCAAGTACTAAAAGCGTTGAAGGGTAATCGAGATTAGCAAACGGCTCATCTAGAAGTAGTACCTCGATGTTCATTGCAAGAACGCCTGCAAGGGTAAGTCTTCTTTTCTCTCCACCTGAGAGAGTGAACGGATGATGAGTTTTAATCTCTTCAAGGGAGAACTGCTGGAGAAGCTCGTTTGTCTTTGTTTCAATAACATGAGATTCATAATTAAGATTTTCCAGGCCAAAGGCGATATCTTTTTCAACGGTTT
>CAYYEN010000190.1:0-6062 GCA_964470795.1 uncultured Spirochaetaceae bacterium
AAAAAGAGATGAAGCTATTAGCTTTGTTGAATATGTGCTTTCAATTCCGCATCAAAAGATGATGGAAAGTCTTTATAACAAGAGACCGGTACGATTAGATTTAGCTCCCCCTGAAGGACTACCTGAACTTAAATTTATTCCTTTAATTGACTATGACCTAAAAGAGTCATCTTCAACTAAAGCGATGATTTTAAGTAAATGGTCAACTTTAATGGAAAATTACTGATTATTCAGTTTTTAAAAGGAGAGTGTTATGAAAAAAGTATTAACTACTTTGTTAGTCGTATCCTTGCTTGCAACTTCTATTTTTGCACAAGGCGGAAAAGAAGCAACATCAAGTTCCTCTGTATCAAAAGGAACTGTTACTGTTTACTGTCCTCACGAGGCTAATCCCTTAGCTGATGGTGTTAAAGGCTTTGAAGAAGCAACCGGAATAAAGGTTGATGTAGTAGCCGCTGGTAGTGGTGAGCTTTTAAAGAGAATTGAAGCTGAAGCAGCAAACCCTTTATGTGATGTTTTCTGGGGTGGTGGTGCAGAATCTACAGCAGCATATGCAAAGTATTTTGATTCTTTTGTAGCTACTGATGATGCTCAAATTCCTTCCACTTTAAAAGACAGTGGTGATAAATGGATTGGAGAATCTCCAGTTCCTGTAGTAATTATGTACAATAAAGACTTAGTAAAAGAAGATGAAGTACCTACTGGTTGGGCTGATTTACTAAATCCTAAGTGGAAAGGCAAAATTGCATATGCAGACCCTGCGAAATCTGGTTCAGCCTATTCTCTACTTTGTACTATGATCACTGCTTTTGGCAAAGATGATGGAAAAGGTTGGGATTTTATTAAACAACTTTATGCTAACTTAGATGGGAAAATTCAAGGTAGTTCTTCTAACTCTTATAAAATGGTAGCTGATGGTGAATACTATATTGGCTTAACTCAAGAGAAATCTGTTCAAACATATCTTTTAGCAGGTGCCAATGTAGGTATGGTTTACCCAAAAGAGGGTACTTCTGCAGTTCCAGATTCAATTGCAATTGTTAAAGGCTGTAAGAATCCTGATAATGCACAAATCTTTGTTAACTACATGTTAGGTAAAGATAATCAGAAGATGATGAGTGATAAGTATTTTAGACGTTCTGTTCGCCTAGATATGACTCCACCAGAATTATTAGCTCCATTATCTGAGATTAAACTTGTAGATTATGACTTTGCATGGGCTTCAACTCAAAAGAGTGAAATTATTGCAAAATGGAAGGATATCGTAGTAGGTCGTTAAACCTAATTTAATCCCTGCCCTTTATCTAAGTGACAGGGATATTTTTTTCTGAGGAGAAATTATGAGCCATAATGTGTATATAGAGGATGTAGTTAAACAATATGATGATTTTCTAGCGGTAAATCATATTTCACTTTCAATTAAAGATGGTGAATTTTTTACCTTGTTAGGTCCTTCTGGGTGTGGTAAAACAACTTTACTCAGAATGATTGCAGGTTTTAATAAAATAGATAAAGGTGTAATCTCTTTTGATGATTTACAAATCAACAATATTGAAGCCTATAAGCGGGGTACTGGTATGGTATTCCAAAACTATGCAATTTTTCCTCACCTTACTGTATTTGATAATGTTGCCTATGGCCTTAGAGCTCAAAAATGTCCTAAAGAGGATATTGCACCTAGAGTAGAAAAAGCCTTAGAGCTAATGCAAATTAGTGCCTTGCGCGATCGAAAGCCAGCGGAAATGAGTGGTGGACAGCAACAAAGAATTGCTCTAGCTCGTGCTATCGTTATAGAGCCAGAGGTGCTTTTAATGGATGAGCCATTATCCAACTTGGATGCAAAACTTAGAGTAACCATGCGATGGGAAATAAAAAAGCTGCAAAGAAGACTTGGAATAACTACCATTTATGTCACTCATGACCAAGAAGAAGCGTTAGCAATAAGTGATCGTATCGCAGTTATGAAAGATGGTCATATTATGCAAATCGGAACTCCTAAAGAAATCTACATTAAACCGGCTAATCCCTTTGTTGCAGGATTTATTGGAACTTCAAATTTCTTAGATGCTCAAGTTCAAGATTCTACTGAGCCCATCTCTTCCGAGTGTGTAATTGAAGAAAAGTATTCCACAACTTTGCCCTTGAACACTTCCTTTAAAGGTAAGGTAATTGTAAGTGTTCGTCCTGAACAATGTATTATTAATTCCGATGAAGGATTAAAAGGAACTATCACTTTATCTACTTTCTTAGGAGATTTTATTAGTTATGAAATAACGCTTGAAGATGATAAGGTTATTCAAGTTAATGAGTACACAAAAGAAACTCAAGACTTAAGAGAAGTCGGAGATGTAGTTTTTGTCAAGTTTAACCCTAAAGCTGTTTCTATTTATATTAAGGAAACGGGGGAGGTGCTCTCATGCTGAAAAAAAAGAATTTCTTTGATTTCTGGTCTGTAACGCGATTACTGGTTCTCTTGCTTTTAGTCGTGTTCTTGATCTATCCCTTTTCCTCTTTAATTTATCAAAGTTTTTTCTCAACTCGTGCTAGTGGTGCAACTTTGTTAAATTATAAAGACTTCTTCTCTTTACCTTATTACTACAAAACCTTATTTAACTCTTTAAGTGTGTCATTAATAGCAACTTTAACTGCTTTGGTTATTGGACTACCTCTCGCATACTTAATGACTCGATATAATGTTTGGGGAAAGAACATCTTTCATGTGTTGATAATCATGTCCTTAATGTCTCCACCTTTCATTGGAGCATATTCTTGGATTCTGCTTTTTGGAAGAAGTGGTTTTTTAACCAAATTGCTTGCAAAAATTGGTGTAATAGTCCCCACAGTTTATGGTAGAGGTGGTATTGTAATGGTCTTTACCCTCATGCTCTATCCTTATATTTATTTATATGTATCAGGGGCTATGTCGAGTATTGATAAATCACTAGAAGAAGCTGCTGAAAATTTAGGTTCAAACAAAATTAGACGTATCTTTACAGTCACTCTTCCTGTTGTTCTTCCCTCCATCGCCTCTGGTGCTGTGGTAGTCTTTATGACCGCCTTAGCAGATTTTGGTACCCCTATGCTGTTAGGCGAAGGGTTTAAAGTTCTTCCTGTTATGATCTATGAAGAGTATATGTCTGAAATGGGAGGAAACGCTAACCTTGCAAGTGCAATTTCTGTAATAGTTGTTTTATGCTCCTCTTTAGTTTTATTCCTCCAGAAAATGATAGTTGCAAAACGTAACTATGTAATGACTTCTATGCGACCGCCAGAAGTAATAAAACTAAAAGGTTTTAAACGCTTTTTAGCGACTCTTCCGTTTTTTATTGTTGTCGGAGTTTCAATTCTCCCACAAGTAGTAGTTATAATAACCTCCTTTATAAATACAAGAGGTCCTATCTTTGTAAAAGGCTTTGGTTTAGATAGTTATAAATCTATCTTAACTCGATTAACTCAACCAATTACGAATACTTTTGTTTTTTCTTTGTTAGCAATCTTCTTGATAATTATCCTCGGAATGTTAATTGCTTATTTGATAATCCGTAAAAAGGGAAAAGTTTCTACTTTCTTAGATTATGCAGTTATGTTCCCTTATGTAATTCCTGGCTCTGTCCTTGGTATCAGTTTATTAGTAGCATTTAACCATAAGCCTGTAATACTAACAGGAACAGCAGCTATAATAGTAATTGCTTTTGTTGTGAGAAAGCTTCCTTTTACAGTTCGTTCCTCTTCCGCTTTTTTACAGCAAATGGACCCATCTATTGAAGAAGCTTCCATTAACTTAGGAGTTTCTCCTATGAAGACCTTCTTTAAGATAACCTCTCGTCTTATGGCGCCTGGTGTACTTTCTGGTGCTATCTTAAGTTGGATAACTTGTATCAACGAGCTTAGTGCTTCCATTATGCTTTACACCGGCAGCACGGCAACAATATCGGTTACAATCTATACTGAAGTTGTTAGAAATAGTTATGGTACAGCAGCTGCTTTAGCTTCTATACTGACTTTAACAACTGCTTTATCTTTGTTGATATTCATGAAGATAAGCAAAGGAAAGGTATCTGTAGTCTAATGAGAGAGAAGCGAAAGTTCTTTACAAGATTGTTATTAGCCTTTTTATTAGTAAGTTTTGTCCCTGTACTGCTTTTGGGTTTTGTCTCAAGAGCGGGAGCAGAACGAAATTCTTTAAAAGAAATAAAACGGCAAGTTGCTTCCGCTTCTACTTATATTAACCAATCAATTACTTCTGTATTAGAGCTTTTTGAAACAAGATTAATAAACCTCTCAAGAGATAAAGAGGTTATCCAATACTTAAAGGAACCGGGTTTTGATGATTCTCAAATTATCTACAGCAAAATGTATAATTTGCTATCTGGATACTTTGATAGTTTTGAGTTTCACCTCCTTTCAGTTGATGGAAAAGTTGCATTAACAACTGGTACAATTCCACTTGAATATAATACAGAAACCTTCAAAGACTGGGGCTTTTTAAGAATTCTTTCAAATTCTGATAAAGCTGAGTTTTACGTGAATAGGTTAACAAGTGGAGATGTGGTAAGCAGTGGAATTGCAATTAGGCAAAAGGGTGAAATTATTGGTTATGCAATTGTTGATATGAATAAGCATACTCTTGAAAAGACCTTGTCAGATTATGCTTTAACCCTTCCATTTGTTTATAGTTTAATTGATGAAAAGGGATACATCCTTTTTGACCAAATAGGCTTTGATAAAAAAGAAGTCTTTGTAAACAACTTAATCGATATTGCCGCTAACACTGTTAATGAAGCAGAGGTGAATAATCGTAAATATATCCTTTCTGGTACAAGACTAGAAAATACAGATTTCTTACTCTATTGTGCCGTTCCGGTCGATCTTGTGATGGACAACAACCAACGCATTATGGTTTTTACACTATTTTTTGCAATAATTGCATTTTTCTTTAGTGTAATATTTTCAATAGGCTTTGCTAAAAGCTTATCACGTCCAATTTCAACAATGACTCAAATGATGAAGCAAGTTGAAAAAGGTAATTTAGACGTTCGCTGTAATTGCTCTAAAAATGATGAACTTGGACAGTTATCTCAAAGGCTAGACCTAATGGTAGAAAAATTAGACAGTCTTTTTAAAGAGAATCTTGAAAAACAAGATTTGTTACGTACCGCAGAACTCCACAGTTTAAAAGCGCAAATAGACCCACATTTTCTATATAACACACTCGATTGCATTCGCTACATGATAAAACTTGGAATGTGCGAAGAAGCCTCTAAAGCTATATCCGATTTAGGTATTTTGTTAAAGAATAGCATTAGCAATTCTAAAGACATGAATACTGTCTTTGAAGCAATGCATATCATCAACAGTTATCTTGAAATAGTTTGTTTAGAACATCCTGATAAATTCAATATCAAGATGGATATCAATCCTAACTTATATGAAATTCAAATTCCTAAACTCCTAATTCAGCCGATAGTTGAGAATGCAATCATCCATGGTCTTGAAGATAAAATGGGAATTGGTAATTTATCTATCAAGGGAACAAGAGAGGATGATTATATAAAGTTTGAAATAACTGATGATGGTAATGGAATGAATGAAGAGACCCTAGTTTTAGTCTTAAAAGGGAAGAGTGGAAGTGTAGCAATCCAGAATATCATCAAACGATTATCTCTTTACTATGGTGATAAAGCAACTTTAGAAATAAAGAGTGAAGTTGGAAAAGGAACTCAAGTAGTTGTAAAAATTCCTTATATGGAGGATGAATAATGTATAGAGTAATTGTTGTTGAAGACTCCCTAGTTTTAAGAAAAGGAATAGTGTGCACTACTAATTGGTCAACTTTAAATTGTGAAATTGTTGCAGATGCATCTAATGGAATTGAAGGGGAAGCTTTAATTAACTCATTAAGACCTGATATTGTAATTACTGATATAAGAATGCCAGGTATGAATGGGTTAGAAATGGTTAAGAAAATTAAAGATGATACTGATATCAAGTTTATAATTATCACTGCTTTCAATGAATTCGAATATGCAAAACAAGCTTTAAAACTAGGCGCTGTTGATTAT
>CAYYEN010000191.1:0-6057 GCA_964470795.1 uncultured Spirochaetaceae bacterium
AGAACAAGGTTTGCCATTGTCTTACCATTCCCAAACAGTGGTTATTCATTATTAGAATAATTACTGGCAAGTTGTAGCGACTAATAGTTGCAAGTTCATTACAGTTCATCCTAAAAGACCCATCTCCTGCAATATTGACAACGCGCTTTGTTGGGTTTCCCACTTGCGCACCAATAGCGGCCCCTGTTCCAAAGCCCATAGTACCAAGGCCTCCTGAAGTTAAGAAATGACGAGGTACTTTATGCTTTACAAACTGAGCTGCCCACATTTGGTGTTGTCCTACTTCTGTGGTAATAATAGCATCTTCTGGCAGTACTGCTTGAAGGGCTTTAATAACAGTTCGAGCTCTCTGTGAGTCTGAGGAGACTCTCATAGGATAGCGATCCTTATTAGAGGCTAACCTCATCATCCACTCTTTATGTTCTAATTGTTTATCAAAGCTGGCATTCAGTTTATTAAGAACAACCTTAATGTCCCCCATGACATGACAGTGGGCAATTACGTTCTTATTAAACTCAGCGGGGTCTACATCTATTTGTAAGATTTTAGCCTGACGGGCAAAGGTAGAGGACTTAGAAATTACACGGTCTGAAAATCTACCACCAATTACTACTAAAAGGTCGCAATCATTTACCATCATGTTAGAAACTTTTGTTCCATGCATACCTATCATCCCAGTAAAACGCGGGGAGGCTGAAGGTACAGAGCCAAGCCCCATCAAGGAAGAGCAAACTGGAGAGTCAATAATATCTAAGAAGGTTAAAAGCTCTAAGCTGGCGTTGGCCAAAATTACCCCGCCCCCAACATAGCACATAGGACGCTCTGCTTTTTTAAGCAGTTCGACCGCTTTATCTAAATCAGAGTTTTTAAGACGAGCAACTTTACCACAAATTTCTTTAGGCTCAACTCTTTCATACTCCACAAACTCTGTCATCAAATTCTTTGGAATATCAACAAGCACAGGACCAGGTCTTCCCTCTTGAGCAATATAGAACGCTTCTCTTAATACTGAGGCAAGTTCTTTAACATCTTTAACAATATAGTTATGCTTTGTGATAGGCATGGTGATACCTGTAATATCGACCTCCTGAAAGCTATCTCGACCTAATAGCGCTAAAGGAACGTTTCCTGTTATTGCCACAATTGGAGAGGAATCCATATAAGCGGTAGCAAGCCCTGTTACAAGGTTTGTAGCACCGGGGCCTGAGGTAGCGATACAAACTCCCACTTTTCCCGTGGAGCGAGCATACCCGTCCGCAGCATGGCTTGCACCTTGTTCGTGAGCAGTTAAGATATGGCTAATTCGCTCCTTATTGCGATAAAGGGCATCATAAAGGGGGATAACTTGGCCACCTGGGTAGCCAAATACTTTATCAACTTTCTGTTCAATTAAACATTCGACAATTAAGTCTGAACCTAATATTTTCACATATCCTCCCTAAATACTGCGCCTTTAGCCGCGCTAGTAACAAGCTTGGCATAGCGCGCTAAATAACCGGTTTTAATAGAAGAAGTATAAGGCTTTTGAGCCTTACGTCTTTTTTCAATTTCCTCATCTGTAACCAAAAGCTCTAATAGGCCCTTTGGAATATCAATAGAGATGATATCGCCTTCTTTTACAAGGCCAATTAATCCACCTTGTGCCGCTTCTGGGCAGACATGGCCGATAGAAGCTCCACGCGTTGCACCACTAAAGCGGCCATCGGTAATTAAAGCCACTTCTTTATCGAGTCCCATACCACAAATTGCGGAGGTTGGAGAGAGCATTTCTCTCATTCCCGGTCCACCTTTGGGGCCTTCATAGCGAATTACAACTACATCGCCTGATACTATTTGTTTTTTGTAAATCGCATCTATTGCCGCTTCTTCGCTATCATAAACCCGTGCTCTTCCTTTATGAACCATCATTTCAGGCGCTACAGCTGAGCGTTTTACAACAGCACCCTCTAGTGCAAGGTTTCCTTTTAAAACCGCTATTCCACCAGTTTGGCTATAAGGGGTATCAATATTTCTAATAACCTCTTCATCGTAGTTGATAGCACTATCAAAAGAAGAGGCAATTGTTTTACCGGTAACGGTTAAAAGGTCACGCGCTAATAAATTCTTTTTATCCAATTCTTTCATTACAGCCATTACACCACCTGCTTGATATAAATCTTCAATATGAGCAGGACCTGCGGGAGCTAAGTGACAAAGGTTGGGAATCTGCTGAGAAATATCGTTTGCGATAAAGATATCAATATCACATTTCGCCTCATGAGCGATAGCAGGAAGGTGGAGCATAGTGTTAGTAGAACACCCAAGCGCCATATCAACCTTTAGAGCATTAACAAACGCTTCTTGAGTTAGAATATCCCTCGGCTTGATATCTTTATTTAACAGCTCTAACACCTTTATACCAGCCTCTTTGGCTAAGCGTAGACGCTCAGAGTAAACGGCTGGAATAGTGCCATTACCCGGAAGTGCTATACCAATTGCTTCACACAAACAGTTCATACTGTTCGCTGTATACATACCAGAGCATGAGCCACAAGTGGGACAGACTTTATCTTCCCAAACCTTAAGTTCTGCTTCCCCCATTTTTCCGGCTTCATACTTTCCAACCGCTTCAAACATCGAAGAAAGAGATCTACCCTTCTTTTCTTTATCTCCAGGGATATGACCGGCAAGCATTGGCCCACCGGAGATAAAAATACAAGGAATATTAAGTCTTAAGGCAGCCATTAACATACCAGGAACAATCTTATCACAGTTTGGCACAAACACCATTGCATCAAAAGGATGAGCAGTCGCCATTACTTCAATAGAATCTGCAATAAGTTCACGGGAGGCTAAGGAATATTTCATTCCTGTGTGGCCCATAGCAAGACCATCACACACCCCGATTACTGGAAAGACAACTGGTTTTCCCCCTGCGCTATATACTCCTTGTTTTACCGCATCTACTATTTTATTTAGTTCTGCGTGTCCTGGTATAATTTCATTAAAGCCAGAGCATACTCCAATAATTGGGCTTTCAATTTCTTTATCACTCCAGCCTAAAGCTTTCATCAAAGAGCGATGAGGTGCTTTAGAAACCCCGGCTTTCATCATATCACTGCGCATAATTATCGTCCTATTTCCTTTTGAATTAACTCACCCATTTCCTTAGTGCCCACTTTTGTCGAACCCTCGGTATAGATATCTGGGGTTCTAAAGCCTTTATCGAGTACTACCGATACTGCCTTTTCAATAGCACTGGCTTCTGCTTGTAAATTAAAGGTATAGCGGAGCATCATCGCACAAGATAAAATTGTTGCTATTGGGTTTGCAATATTAAGTCCTGCGATATCTGGAGCAGAGCCGTGAATTGGCTCATATAGGCCAAAGCTATCAGAGCGAAGGGAAGCTGAGGGTAACATACCAATAGAGCCGGTTATCATACTTGCCTCATCAGAGAGAATATCGCCAAACATATTTTCGGTAACGATTACATCAAACTGTTTAGGGTTTTTCACCAGTTGCATTGAAGCGTTATCGACATAAAGGTGTTTAACTTCAACCTCTGGATAAGTTATAGCCATTTCGTTTACCACCTTTCTCCAAAGTTGACTAGAGTTGAGGATGTTAGCTTTATCGACCGAAGTTAGCTTTTTATTACGTTTCATTGCGATCTCAAACGCTTTTTTAGCAATTTTCTCAATTTCTTCTCGACTATAACTCATGGTATCCCAAGCACTGTTTCCGTCCTCAGAAGTTCCTCTATCCCCAAAGTAGATTCCACCGGTAAGCTCTCTTACAACCATAATATCCAAGCCTCCATCAATCAATTCATCCTTTAAAGGACAAGCACTTTTAAGCTGAGAGTATAATAAAGCGGGACGTAAGTTGCAAAAAAGCCCAAGTCCTCCACGCAGTCCTAATAACGCTTTTTCTGGTCTTAAGTTAGAGGGTAGATTATCCCATTTAGGGCCTCCGACAGCGCCTAAGAGTACTGCATCAGAGGCTTTACACACATCTAAAGATTCTTCTGGAAGTGGAAGATTGAATTTATCAAGCGCAGCGCCTCCTGCAAGTACTGTAGAAAAAGTAAAGCTATGGTTAAAAACCTTACCAACTTTTTCTAGTACTGCTACAGCTTCTTTTACGATATCTGGACCAATTCCGTCCCCTGGTACTAACGCAATTCTCATTTTCATATACTTTTCTCCCTCATATAGTTAGCAAGTCCGCCACAGTTGATAATCTCTTGCATAAAGCCTGGAAACGGTTCTGCTTGAAATTCTAAACCTTTGCTAATATCGGTAATCTTACCGTTATCAAAATTGACCTCTACGATATCGCCTTGCTCTATCGCATCACACGCTTTAGGGCACTCTAAAATAGGAAGTCCTATATTAATGGAGTTTCTATAAAAGATACGTGCAAAAGTGCGTGCAATTACGCAACTGATACCACTTTCTTTTATCGCTAGCGGTGCGTGTTCACGAGAAGAGCCACATCCAAAGTTTTTATCAGCTACGATGATATCACCCTTTTCAACTTTTAAAGTAAACTGCGTATCCAAATCTTCCATACAGTGAAGTGCTAATTCTTTAGGATCACTGGTATTTAAGTAGCGCGCAGGAATAATTACATCTGTATCCACATTATCTAAATATCTAAAAACTTTACCTTTACTTTTCATAAATTCTTCTCCTTAATTAGCCTTAGGGCCTGTAATAAAACCACTTATTGCACTAGAGGCTGCCACATAGGGACTTGCTAAATAGACTTCAGACTTTACATGGCCCATACGGCCAACAAAGTTACGATTAGTAGTGGACACACAACGTTCCCCAGAGGCTAATATTCCCATATGACCACCTAAACAAGGTCCACAAGTTGGAGTACTTACAACAGCTCCTGCATTTACAAAGATATCAAAGAGTCCTAAATGCATCGCCTCTAACCAGATTTTCTGAGTTGCAGGAATTATCAAGCAACGAACGCCCTCTTTAACGGTATGGTCTTTTAAGATTTCAGCCGCTTGGATCAAATCTGAAAGTCGACCGTTAGTACAAGAGCCAATTACTACTTGGTCAATTTTAATCTTTTCACATTCACCATCCTCTATTGAGTGAGTATTTTCAGGTAAATGCGGAAAGGCTACAGTCAGCTTTATCTTAGCTAAATCGATATTCAATTCTCTCTCATAAACAGCATCGCCATCTGGTTTAAAGATTTTTGGAGGTTTTGCGTTATGTTTTTTTAAATACTCAATAGTTTTATCATCTACTGGAAATATTCCATTCTTACCACCCGCTTCAATTGCCATGTTAGCAATAGTAAAACGCTCATCCATAGTTAAATTAGCCACCCCGTCTCCAGCAAATTCCATACTTTCATAAAGGGCGCCATCAACTTTTAGCATTCCAATAAGAGTTAAAATTAAGTCTTTACCCGTAACATATTTATTAAACTTACCAATTAAATTTATCTTAATTGTTTTAGGCACTTTAAACCAAAGTTTACCAGTGGCCATTCCACAAGCCATATCTGTTGAACCAACACCGGTGGAAAACGCACCAAGCGCTCCATAGGTACAGGTATGACTGTCAGCTCCAACTACTACATCGCCTGCAGTTACTAACCCTTTTTCTGGCAATAGGGCATGCTCAACCCCCACTTTTCCAACTTCAAAGTAGTTGGTTATTTCTTGCTCTTTGGCAAAACAGCGAACACATTTACATTGTTCCGCCGCTTTTATATCTTTGTTTGGAGTAAAGTGGTCAGGAACTAAAGCAATCTTATCTTTATCAAAGACCGCGCTCTTTCCAAACTTAGGAAATTCCCCAATTGCAACAGGACTGGTAACATCGTTTCCTAATACCAAATCCAAATTGGCCATAATAAGCTGTCCAGGATGAACTGTTGTTAATCCCGCGGCTTGTGCTAAAATCTTCTCACTCATTGTTTGTCCCATCTTCTTATCCCCTTGGCTTAGTGCCATCTAAAAATAATTTATATTCAATACTGTCGGTAAGTGCGAGCCAACTAGCCTCTATTATATCTTCACTTACTCCAACAGTTGTCCAA
>CAYYEN010000192.1:0-6046 GCA_964470795.1 uncultured Spirochaetaceae bacterium
AAAATTGCTAAAGCAATCTATGGCGAAACGCACATA
This sequence comes from uncultured Spirochaetaceae bacterium, assembly GCA_964470795.1. Taxonomy (GTDB): domain Bacteria; phylum Spirochaetota; class Spirochaetia; order Sphaerochaetales; family Sphaerochaetaceae; genus Bullifex. Next base: position 37 of record CAYYEN010000192.1, read on the forward strand.
TTAAAACTAACTTCTAATCCATTAAGTAAGTAGAAGAATAAAAATCATCAACTTCTCTTTCGCCATCTTTGGAGTTTAAATAAGCTTTATGAATAAATTTATCGTCTTTTGTTGCATAATGAGCGTCAGTGCCAATAACTATTTTTAAGTTTCGACTTTTTGCATATCTAAAAGCGGCTTTATTATATTCTATTTGGTTTTTTGTATTGCCGGGAGCAATCTCTATGTAAAAATCTTCTCCAAACAATTTTACAAAGAAGTTAACTCTCTCATCAATTTCTTTTAATTTTAATTCTTTTTCTTCTACTTTATTTTCTCTTACTAATTTTATATATTCTAATAATAGTTGAGAAAAGACAGAACCTAAGCAAGCTGATGTGCAAATTAAAGAACCCTTATATTCTTCTACAACGACCTCTAGTTCAGAGTACAGAGTTGGTACTCTTCTCATTTTTCCTCTTGAGGCATTATAACTTAGAAGCCAAGCAATAGAACTAAGTTTTTTCAAAGCCTCGTAACCATCGGCATTTTTAGCAATAAGAATTAAGTGATAATATTTAATACTCTCTCTGGTTCTCTTTTCAATACAGTAAATTTCATTTCCTATTGCACACTTAAAATCTTCTGAAAGTTCACCTTTTTTCTTTAATTCTTTTTCATTTTTCTTAAAGACTACGCTCCCAGATAGGCATTCGTGATTTGTTAAACAGCAACCGCTTAGTCCTAATTTATAAGCGGTTGTAATTAACTTTTTACTAGTATTTATAGAGTCTAATAGTCTAATATTTGAATACTCATCATGCATATGAATTTCAAATCTTTTAATTTTATTTAAATCCATCAGAACCCCTCTTTCGTCTTTATTGGTATATTCTAACTACCTTTACAGCATACCACTCTTCAACTATTTCACCCTTCTGTTTCTTTTGTTTCTTTGTTGATTGATATGAACCAATAATATATTCTTTTGATTTCTTTTCTTCCTCAATTAAAGCTTTTGCTTGTTCCTCAGTATCAACAATATATTCCATTGTTGATTTTAGTAATTCTGCTCCCATTATCATGTTACATTCTCCTTTAATAATTATTTTTTGTTTTCTTTTCTATATTTATATTATATCATAACTTTCAACTAAAGTCAACTAAAAACTATCGCTAATAAACTCAAAAAATTCTACTTCTTTCATTAAAATTTGCGGCGAAGATACGCCCATAAAATTATTAATACTACAAGTACCTATAATTGAAATTTTCACTTGCTCAAATTTACAAATTTCATCATATTCTTCTTCAGAAAAGAATTTTATAAAGTCAACAAAATTATGTTTAAAAATATATGTTCCTTTTGACCTTAGTTTTATTTCCTTTGGATTTATTATAATATCTTTTATATGAATTATTGGCTCTGGATTTCCTTGTCCCCATAGGAGACTATGTTCACATATATTAAAAATTATATCGACTAAATCATCTTCATTACTAAAAGAAAAATCAACTTCATAGAAATTCGTTTTAAAATCAACATCTTTTAATTTTTCATTTGCGTATTTAGTGAGTTTTTCCAAATTTGATGTCTTTATGGAAAAGCCCGCTGCACTAGAGTGCGAAATCCCAAAATTTCTAATGGGTTCAGACTATTTCTTACTATCTTGCGATAGAATACCTATTCCGAACAACGTATCAATAGTTGCCCTGCCCTCCTAAACGGAGATAGTCGTTACAGGTTTAATAATTCCTTATTCTTTTTACTATTTTCTCTTAATGGATAGATTAAAGTTTCTTGTCTATGATTTTTACCAATATTTATCATAGTAATTGCACTTCTCCCCCACCCTATCTTCATTCCAATTTCTTTTTGACTCAAATTAGTTTCAATAAGCATTTTAATAGCTTCATTACTTCTATCAATGTTTAATTCACTTTCCTTTGGGCGTAATGGATAAATCAAAGATTCGTCTTTCCACGTATTACCGTCATTAATATGTCTAACCATATCGCAAGAAATATTGTATTTTTTAACTATTTGCTTTCTGTGAATTTTAAAGTTTAATAAATCTCTTCTTATTCTTTCTGCTGTAATTTCATCAATTTTAGCCCAAGAACATTGGTCTCCTTTTAAATGCGGTGGTTCATTCCCCCCATTTAAAATATTATAACCATTTGGTGCTAAACTTCTATAATAGTTAATATAATGTTTTTCCTTCTCATTATAATCTTCAAACCACCCAAGAACTTCAAATGTGAAATTCTCAACACCATATTTAACTATAGCTCTGTGAATTAAACTAGTTTCACTTGATTGTCTACAATGCTCTTTAAATCTACGTTCAGGATTATTTGACTGTCCTATATAAACTCTTTGATTTACTTTATTTTTAATAAGATAAATAGCTTTTTTAATTTTACACACTCTCCTTTAGATACTAGTAAAAGAGAATAAACAATTATTTTTCCCACGAGATTGCCATATCTATAAATTATAGACTTAGGTTTCCTCGTTAGCCGCTAAATATAGCGACCCCACCGATAAGTGGAAAAGGTATAAAAGGCCTCTCTATTGACCCTCAACATATTCCATTAGTTTACTATCTAACAAAAATTCTCTGAAGTTTTTTAACTCATTGTTATCACAATTTCTAATAGAGCCACTTAATACTCCATTATTTTCTCTACCTAGTAATGTTGGAATTCTAGTTTCTGCACAAATTCCCATTGCACACAATCCCGTTATTGAGCGAGGGCAAGACAATTCATTTCCATTGAGTATTAAAATTTTATTTTCGTCAAGACAATTTTCTACAATTTGTATTTTTAGTTGCTCTATGGCTTTCTCTTTTTCTCTATTTTGCTTATTTTTACAGTTAATGCAATTTCTAGCATTTTGCTCACCAACTGTTTCTGTTTCATCTTCGGCCGCACCTCTTTTGTTACTAAGAATAATTTTCTCACCATTAATAAAAGCTTGTAACAAAAAATCTTTTTGCTCCATAGTTCCAACTCTAATTAATCCATTTATTAGAGGTGTGATATAAAAAGCAATTGTTAATGGGGTTAGATTTCCCTTAGTTGAAAACTCTTGAGCTTTCAACAGGGCCGCAAAACCACTGTTGCGAATATGTTTTAAACCGTATTTAATAATATAGGCGTTCTCTGGAACTACTATCTGCATCATATCAGAGATTATTGAAAGTGCCGCCAAGTCTATAAACTCTCCGGCATTGACAGAGAACTCTTCATAATCTAGAGCCTGAATAAATTTTAGTACAACACCGCCGCCACTAAGATGAGGATTTTCATATTGCCCATCAGTACAATTTACAATAACAGCATCTTCATATTGTTCTATATCTGGAATTAACTTATTATTTATGATATGATGGTCTAAAACCAATATATCTATTCCGTGCTCTTTTAAAATTTTATGATACTTTGTATCATTACTTCCAGCGTCTGGAAGTATAACCAAATTAAATTGTTCATCAATTATTTCTAAATAGTGACTCTCTAATCCATGAGCTTTACTCTCGTGAATTTTATAAGAAACCTCTCTGTCATAAAAATTTTTTATAAGATTAATCATCATTGCGGCTGAACATAATCCATCAGCATCACTATCTTTAATTACAACAATTTTAGAATTATTTTCAATATGTTTTTTAAATAAATTAACTGCTCTTTTCATATTTTTCATTGTAAATGGATCTGGACAACATTCAACTCTATCTTGAGGATTGTTTACTAATTCATATTCGCCTAAGTCTTTTATTAAACCTCTAGTCTTCATTAAATTAAAGGATATATTGTTTTCCTTATTTTTGATTATTTTCTCATTTTCTTCTTGGGTATATTTTACTTTTATTTTCATCGCCAGCTCCTTATTCTTTTTTCTAATAATTTTTTAAATACATCTCCGCCTTTATCTATTGGAGAGTCTTTTTCTTTTGTTAGGTCACAAAAATCAAAAATAAAACTAGTTGGAATAATACTATCTAACTTGTTTTTCATAAGAGTCATTTTGTTAAAATATTCTTCTCTCTTTTTGCTGCCACCATTTGGATATTCTTTGTCAAAAGCTATCACTATTTCCATCGGATTACAATGTTTTTTTATTAGTCTTATCTGCGGAATACTAATAGATGAGCCGCAAACAGCAATTGAATTATCTATTCCATAGCTTTGAGCCTTTAAAGTGCTCTTTTCCCCTTCAAAGATAATACAATATTTTTTATTTTTTATATTTTCTTTATTTATATTTAAACCATAACAATTTAAACCCAATGGGTGTGCACACTCTATAGAATTTATCTTTGTTGGTAGATATTTTCCAATTTTATCTGATAACTCCTTATTTATTACCCTTTTCCTTATTCCAATTAGTCGCCCGTCAACATCATAATGTGGAATTATTATGTCGCCAGAAATTTGTTCTAGTTTTATGTTGAATTCTTCAATAACCTTATCTGAAATTCCCTCCTGTCGCCATTCAAAATTATCGTATTTTACATAACCAGAAAGTAATTTTTCATTAAGTTCAGATAAAGTCTTTTGAATATATTGATCTCTATATTCTGGAAGAGATTTTTTGAAGTAATTTTCATTTTCAAAATCACTTTTCCTAAAAGTTTTTCCATTTAATATAACCTTCATCATATCTGAAAAAACAAACTCTTTTCCTAGTAAATTCATTCTTTTTTCAAACAAATCAAAAATATCATAAGACTTAGAGCAATCAGTATAGCATACAAATTTTTGATTTTCTTCATAATAATAAAGCTTAAAAGAACCATTGTCAGCTTCTACATTATGACATATTGTTTTGAAAATTAAAAACCCTTTAAATTCATTTCTTTGATACTCCTTAGCACCTAAGAAATCCATAATTCTAATTATATCATCAATCGTTAAGCTTTCTTTTATTTTTTCATATTCCAACAAATTCGTAATTCCTCTCTACTTTACTTTCCAAAGATTTCTCAACCATTTTATCAATAATTCTGGTATGATCTACTAAACATTCTTTTTTACAAATTGTATTTATTACATTATTAATATAAATATTATCACTTTCTAATAGCTCTCTTTCTATTAATGTAATATTATCAACAGGATTATAATTAGCGTCTGTTACAATTATATCCTCCCTTCTACAGGTTCCCAAATCTGAAAAGGACCAAATTCTAATATCTTTAAATTGTCCCCTTCTATTTTTATAGATATCTAAAACTTGATTTGGCATTTCAGAAAAACCATTAGTAAGTAATCCAGACAACATTTCTTTATCTTTATCAGTAACTTTAGAAAGAATACCACCTATATCAGCCTTGTCTACGATTGACTTTGAACCTCTAATATATCTATAATCTTTTATTCCTTCACTCTTATCTGGCTCGCCGCTTATCTGAGTACCAGTTTCGACGAAACAATCAAGCTCTACGGCTAAATCTTTTAGTGCCGTAGATAATAGCATTAAAGCAACATCTTCTCTTATCTTAATGTCTCTAAATTCTGTTAAAAGATTTGGAGAGGAAAAAATATAATCAAAAATAATATTTCCAACATTTTCTTTAATTACTGTGCGGCGACATAGGCTTTTAATTAAAGAAACTGAAGGGTCTGACATTTTTGTAATTATAAAATTATCTTTAAATTTTTCAACTATATTAATTGCAATATTAAGTCTTTCTTTTTCCTCTTCAGTTAAAAATTTTAATTTCAATAAAAGTTTTTCTTCATTGATATCTGATAGATAAGCTAAAATTAAAGTTTGAATTTCAGAAATATCTTGCTCTGTGGCTATATAAAAAACTTTTTCATTTGAGCCTTCTTGAACCCAAGTTTTTAAACTAGAGTTATACCTTATTGGGAATGCCATATAACAAGCATCTCCAACCAAATTACGAGTGTTGTGTGTTACAATAAAATCATTCATTTGAAATAGGTGCTCTTTGTTGTCAACATAAAAACATCTCATTTTTGTTTTTATATTGGTTTTTTCAATTTTTAGAATTTC
>CAYYEN010000193.1:0-6041 GCA_964470795.1 uncultured Spirochaetaceae bacterium
TTCTCCCGGTTTTAGCTCCACTTTTTCAAACGCTCTTAATTCCTTAAGCGGTCGAAGTACTTCACAATTAATCGACTCAACATAAAGCTGAACTACTTCTTTCCCTTTAAGAGAGCCTGTATTAGTTATCTCAACTGAGACTTGTAGAATCTCTGTATCCTTCATCTTTTCCTTATCCAGCTTCAAGTTAGAATAAGAGAAGGTAGTGTAAGAAAGTCCATGACCGAAAGGAAAGAGTACTTCCTCATTCTTTGACTCATAATACCTATAGCCAACAAATACCCCTTCTCTATATTCTACATGTCCAAAATTTCCACCATAAAAAAGATATGACGGATTATCTTCTAATTGTTTTGGAAAGGTTTCAGGCAGTTTCCCACTAGGGTTAACATCCCCATACAAAACCTTTGAAACTGCCTCACCTACCCCTTCGCCTCCTAGATAGGCTTCAACTACACCTTTTACTGAATCAAGCCAAGGAAGCGCAACAGGGGAACCATTATGCAAAACTACAACAATATTCTTTTGAACCTTCCATATTCGTTTAACTAGCTCATTTTGGCAGTTTGGTAGATTGATATGTGTTCTATCATAGCCTTCAGACTCAGCGCTATCGGGAAGTCCTAAAAAGAGCAAAGCAACTTCACAATTCTTTGCCTTTGCTATAGCTTCTTCAAAAAGAGCCTCATCTATAATATCTTCATCATCAAAGCCTTTAGCATATTCAACTTCAGCTCTATTTTTTAGATAATCGAGGGCAGAGATAACTTTAAAGCTGTTGATATGAGAGCTTCCACCTCCTTGATAACGTGGAGCGGCGGCATATTTACCAATTAAGGCAACCTTACATTCTTTCTTCAAAGGTAAGATATTATCCTCATTCTTTAGTAAGACTATTGACTCTTGGGCAATTTGAGTGGCAACTTCATGGTCTTCTTCAAGATTTAAGACTGCCTTCAAATCTCGATTTTCTTCAGCTTTAAAAGCAATAGTTAAAAGTCTTCTACAAGCGGTATCTAACACACTTTCTTGTAAAAGACCATTCTTTACAGCATCAATTATTTCTTGAGTAGTAGAACCTCCAGAGTACGGCATTTCTAATTCAAGCCCTGCTTCTAAATCTTTAACTCGGTCATTTACAGCGCCCCAGTCACTTACTACAAAACCATCAAACCCCCATTCCTCTCTTAATACTTTGGTCAGGTATTCTTTGTTTTCAGCAGCATAGACACCATTTATCTTGTTATAGGAACACATCACAGTCCAAGGCTTAGCTTCTTTAATCGCACCTTCAAAGGCGGCTAAATAGATTTCTCGAAGCGTTCTTTCATCGACATCAGAAGACCAGGACATTCTATTATTTTCTTGGTTATTTGCTAAAAAATGTTTAGCACTGGTTCCTACCCCTTTAGATTGCACTCCCTTTATAAAGGAGCCGGCCATCTTAGAAGTTAGGTAGGGGTCTTCTGAAAAGTATTCAAAGTTTCTGCCACAAAGCGGAGAACGCTTGATGTTCATAGCAGGTCCAAGTATTACACTCACGCCCTCAGCTTGACATTCCTGTCCAATAGATTGACCCATCTTTTGCATTATTTGAGGATCAAAAGAGGCTGCAGTTAAACAACCTGCTGGAAAACAGACCGCTTTTATCGCTTCATTTAGTCCTAGATGGTCAGCAACTGCAACTTGTTTTCTCAACCCATAAGGTCCATCAGATAACAATATTGATGGAATATTTAATCGCTCTATTGCCACAGTGTGCCAAAAATCAGCACCGGTACAAAGTTGAGCTTTTTCCTCTAGCGTTAACTGAGACACTAAGGCAGTTATATCCGTTGATGTTTTATTCATACCCCCCCTACTTAAGTCAGTTTATTTTACCATACAAAAAGAGAGGTGTTTAATATTTTTTTAGTTATCTACCAAGAAGCTTTAAACACATATCAGGGTAGTTTGAAATTACTCCATCAACCTTCCAATCGATAAGCTTTTGCATCCGCTCCTCGCTGTTGATAGTCCAAACATTTAAGCCGATACCTAATTCTTTACATTCTTTAACCGCTTCTTCCTCTAGTAAAGTGAAATCAGGATGAAGATAGTTAAACTTCCCATCTTTGGCTTGATAAGCTAAATGCCTAACGTTCTGATCTTCGTATAACAAGCCACAAGGGAGGTGAGGCGCAAGTATTCTCATACGGCTTATCGAAAGCCAGTTAAAGGAAGAGAAGATAACTCTCTCTTCTAACTTGTAGGCTTTGACCATCTCTAAAGTCATTTTTTCAATATCGCAGTACCAACTACGATTAGTCTTAATTTCAATGTTAGTAATTAGTTTATTATCACTTGCAAAACGGCAATACTCTTCAAAGGATGGTATATAAGCCTCATATCTATCTTCTTTGGTTTTAGAGGCTTTTATCTTAGTAAGAGCTTCAAGAGTATAATCAGAGATGAGGCCTGGATAGCCAGTGGTTCTAGCTAAAGCTTCATCATGTATTACTACAAGCTTTCCATCTTTAGTTAGATGGACATCAAGCTCCACACCATCAGCGCCTACTTCTAAAGCTTTTTCAAAAGCTAGCATTGTATTTTCTGGATACAGACCAGAAAAACCTCTATGAGCAAATACTTTCATGATAACACCTCTGCTAAAACGTTTTACCTAATTATACAAGCCAAAAAATAATCAAGCAACCAAAAGATAGAAAAACAAGGCTAAAAGCAAAAGGGTTGAAAAGCTCCACATAACTATTGTAAACACTTTTCCTTGTTTGTCAGCAATTTGAGGAATGTCGACATACACTAAGCGAGGCGATAAACTACAACTTTTCATTTTTATCTGGTCTTTTTCATTAAAGAAAGGAAGATAATGGCCATTCTTAACTTTCATTCTTGCACTAACAGTAGCTCTTGTTTTAATTACTTTACCCTTTGAATTGGTATAGTGAAGACGCATAATGTAATCACAATTAACATTACCATCTTTTTTAGCATATTTTCCACGACCAAACACAATAGTGTGTTCTACTTTATCAACAGTAAAATACCCATTAATTCCCTTTTTCTTAATATAAAACATGAGTATTGCTTCCGATAAAGCATACAAGGATAACAACAAGAGGACCAGCACAATAGCTAAATACATAATTTCACCTTTTACCAAATATATGGTATGATATTACCATTCTTAGGAGTTATCAACAATGGCATTTAATTCTATTCAGTTAACATCTACTGCCGCTACTATTACAGGGGCAATGGGACTCAAAAAGCCTGAACAAGCTGGCGAGCCAATCCAACAAGTTTTAGATCTTGTGAAAGCTAAAAGCAAATCTGGAATTGCTCAAAAAGTCCTTATCTACAACCCTGATGCAATCGCTATGTGGCTTTATCAAAAGTACACCGCGCTTTACACCCCGGTCATGCTTCGAACACAAATGAGTGTTCCAATGCTCGCAGCCTTCCCTCCAGTAACTCCAGTCTGCTTTGCAACTATGTACTCTGGTGCAGTTCCACACGTTCACGGAATTGAAGAGTATATCAAGAAGCTTGTCACTATCGACACCCTTTTTGATGCTCTACCACGACAAGGCAAAAAGACAGTTTTAGTGGCTCGAGAAGATTCTTCCATGGGTTTAATCTTTAAAAACCGCCCTATCACCTACTTCAACGAAGAAAAGAGTGATGAAAGCGCTGTTAATAAAGGTTTAGAACTGCTTAAAGAAGACGAGCACGATGTAGTTGTTGTTTATAACATGGACTACGATGATGCAATTCACGACACAGAGCCGGAATCTGAATTATCAATGGCCGCGTTAAAGCGACACCTAAACGACTTTGCTCGCTTAGTAGATGAAGCTAAAAGAGTTTGGAAAGATTATGATGTTCTTTATCTTTTTGCACCAGACCATGGAATTCATAAAACAATCTTTAATAATGGAGACCACTATTGTGATATCCCAGAAGATATGAATATGCTCCACTTTTATGGTTTCAAACCACAAGGCGAGTAAGAGAAAGCTAAACCCCATCATAACCGATGGGGTTTATACTTTTAGCAGGTTTTTTCCATGGTAACTTTGCTACCATCTTTAACTCGAGCACAAGCAACAAAGTGATTTGGCTCAACTTCAACAAGCTTAGGATCTCCTTTATGGCACTCCTCTTGCAAATAGTCACAACGTGAGCAGAAACGACATTCATCAGGAAGATTAACGGGGCTTGTAATTTCACCTTTTATCAACTGACGAGGAGGTCTATCTTTTCCAACAATTGGAACGGGGACTGCTTGTAACAGCGCTTTAGTATAAGGATGTAGAGGATTATCAAAGATAATATCTGACGGTGCTTTTTCAACCATTTGTCCTAAATACATTACAGCAATATCATCAGAAAAGTATTTAACTACTGAAAGATTGTGAGTAATGAAGATATAAGTGAGGCCAAAATCCTTTTGAAGTTGTTTTAAAAGGTTTAAGACCTGCGCTTGAATAGAAACATCCAAAGCAGAAACTGGCTCATCACAAACAATTAGCTTAGGATTTAAGGCTAAAGCTCTTGCAACTCCGATACGTTGTCTTCGTCCTCCATCAAGTTCATGTGGATAGGTATTGGTATAACGACTGGAAAGTCCAACAATATCCATCAGCTCTAAAGTGCGTTTTTCAATATCCTTCTTATTTCTAATCAACTTATGTTGAATTATAGGTTCACTAATAAGTTGCATAACACTTTGTCTAGGATCCAGAGAGGAGAAAGGGTCTTGGAAGATCATCTGCATTTCACAGCGAAGTGGACGCATCTGAGAGACTGAATAGTTAGTAATATCTTTACCTTCAAAGATAATCTTACCAGAGGTCGGTTTAGTGAGTTTTAAGATAACTCTACCTGTGGTAGATTTACCACAACCACTCTCGCCTACGATTCCTAAAGTTTTACCTTTCTGAATTTCAAAATTAAGACCATCAACTGCATGTAATACCCCTTTAGGAGTTACAAAGTGCTTAGTCAAGTTTTCAACTTTTAAAATTGGTTCATCGCTCATTAATTACTCCCCTTTGGTGAAAATACTGCATCATAATGAAAACATGCCACACTATGAGTTTGGGCAATGCCCTGTAGTGTTGGTATTTCTTTAAAGCATTGGTCAGTAGCATATTGACATCTTGGTGCAAAGCTACAACCTACAATCTTTTCCATAGGATTAGGCATCATACCTTTAATAGGCTCTAAGTCCTCTCCTCTCTTTCTCAAATTAGGAAGAGAATTGAATAAGCCTTCAGTATAAGGATGCGCTTTATGGTTGAAAACATCATCAGCAGTACCTTTTTCAACAATCTGGCCACTATAAACAACTGCTACATCATCACAGATTTCTGCAACGACACCTAAATCGTGAGTAATTAGCAATAAAGCCATATCATTTTTAGCTATCAAATCTTGTATCAAAGCTAATACTTGAGCTTGGATGGTAACATCTAAAGCTGTTGTTGGTTCATCTGCTATTAAGAGTTTAGGCTTACAAGCAAGTGCAATTGCAATAACTACACGTTGTCGCATTCCACCCGAGAACTGGTGAGGATAGTCAGAGGAACGATTCTCACTAATTCCTACCATTTTAAGCATCTCTTTAGCTCTTTCCATTGCTTCCGCTTCACTAATGCTGTTATGAAGTAATACAGATTCAGCAATCTGCTCTCCTACAGTCATAACAGGATTAAGGGCTGTCATTGGATCTTGGAAAATCATAGCAACTTCGTTACCTCTTAATTTTTCAAGTTCTTCAACAGACATCTTAAAGACATTCTTACCCTCTAACAGTACTTCGCCCCCGGTAATAACTCCAGGAGGATTAGGAACGAGGTTTAAAATAGAGAGTGCTGTAGTAGTTTTACCAGCTCCTGTTTCCCCTACTAATCCTAAGGTATGTTTTTTTTCTATCTCAAAGTTCAATCCATTTACAGCATATACAACACCTGCATCTGTATCATATTCAACTTTGAGGTCTTTAACTTGTATCAATAAGTCTTTATTTTCTTCTT
>CAYYEN010000194.1:0-6036 GCA_964470795.1 uncultured Spirochaetaceae bacterium
TTTACAATGACCACTCGTATAGCATCACGAGTACTACAAGCCTTATTCTTTGACGAGGATGTACAAAGTGCAGATGAACTTTACGACAGCACAATGCAAATTCCTTGGGAAGAGTACATCACCCCAGAGAAGACTTTCTTAATCACAGAAACTGTTAAAAACTGCAACTGGCTTAATAACACTCACTTTGCAACCTTAAAAGTCAAAGATGCAATTGTTGACCGTATCAAAGAGCATTATGAAGGCAATCGTCCTACCGTTGACTCTGAAGACCCAGATATCACCTTCCATATTCACATTAAAGAAAATAGTGTTATTTGGTATGTCGATTTCTCAGGTCCTGGACTTGCAAAAAGAGGCTACAGAACTGAACAATCTGATGCTCTTTTAAAAGAGAACTTAGCTTGTGCTTTACTGTATCGCTCTGAATGGTACAAGAGTTATAGAGAAGGTAGATTACTCCCTCTTTATGATCCGTTTTGTGGTTCAGGCACTATTCCAGTAGAAGCGGCTTTAATTGCTGCAGAAATTGCACCAGCCCTTCTTAAAAAAACACCTTATGCGTTTAAAGCCTTACCTTCTTATGATGAGGAGCTTTATAACTCAATTTATGCTGAGCTTGAAGCAAAAAGAGCTGAAGCTGAAGAAAAGGAAATCTACATTACCGCTAGTGATATCATTAGAACCAATGTGGAGATTTCCAAAGCTGCTGCTTTAAAAGCTGGAGTTTATGATATCATCTCCTTTGAAGTTAAAGATTTTACCAAAGTTACAGAAGAAGATGTTCCTTATGAACTTGGTGTAATAGTAACAGACCCACCTTACGGCGTGAGATTAAAAGGAATGAACCTTGAAGATCTTTACAGCTTAAGTGGTGATATCATTTCTAAGTACTTTAAAGGTTGGAATGTTTCCATTCTTACCGGAGACCAAGAACTACTTTCTTACATCGATATGAAACCAGAGAGAACTAACACTCTCTACAATGGTGGAATTTTATGTCAAATTGCTCACTACAGAGTTTACACCGAAGAAGAAAGACAAGTATTAATTAATAAGGCTCTTGAAAGAAAGGCACAACGTCTTGCTCAGCCTCTTACTCCAGGTGCACAAATGGCTTATAACCGTTTGATTAAAAACATGGAAAGTATCAAACCTCAGATGGAAAAAGAAGGTGTTACCTGCTACAGAATTTATGATGCAGATATGCCTGAATATTCAGCGGCAATTGATATCTATGAAGGCAAGTGGATAAACTTACAAGAATATGCACCACCTGCAACTATTGACCCAGAAGCAGCTGAAAAGCGTCTTGATGAACTTATTCAAGCAACTGAAAGAGCTACAGGAATCGACATGGAAAACATCTATGTTAAACAACGCAAGGAACAAAAAGGAAGAGACCAATACAAGAAACTTGCATCTTCTAACAAGTTCTATATTGTTAAAGAGAATGGCCTAAAATACTTAGTTAACTTTACCGATTACTTAGATACAGGTGTTTTCCTTGACCACCGACCGGTTAGACGTATGATTAGCGAAATGAGCCAAAACAAAAGATTCTTAAATTTGTTTAGCTACACTTCTACAGCTACTTTAAACGCTTTAAAAGGTGGAGCTCTCTCAACTGTTAGTGTTGATGCTTCCTCTACCTACCTTGATTGGTCAATTGAAAACTTGAAAGTAAATGGTTACAACACAAACATCGGTAACTTCTTCTATAAGAGTGATGCGATCGAATATCTTTATGATACCTATGATAGATTTGACCTAATCTTTTGTGATCCACCAACTTTTTCAAACAGTAAGAATAGAGATTCTTTCGATATTCAATACGACCATTTCGAGTTAATTAAAGCTGCAATGATGCACTTAGAAAAAGATGGTGTGATGATCTTTAGTAACAACTTTAGAAAGTTCAAACTTGATGAGAGAATTTTAGATCGTTTTGCTGTTGAGAATATCACTCCTTCCACAATTGGTTTTGACTTTGCTAGAGATGAAAAGATTCATCAATGCTATCTCATTCGTCATAAGAAAGTAAAAGTTGAACTTGGTACTAAGAAAGTTCTCAAGATTAAAACAGAATAGTTTCTTTAACCTACTCTTCCCCTAAAAAGGAAGAGTATTTTTTATCTTATTAAATTAATTCCGAAAAGTAATAAGAAGTTAGCTATGATATAAGTAAACATTACAAGCCAATCCTTGCTCTTCATGACACCGTTACGAGCCTTTACAATAAGCATATCGGAAAAAGCAAACAAGAAACCACCAAAGGCCATAATAGATGAGCCGGTGGAGAAAGCTAAACACATCAAAGTTGAAATAAAGACTATGTAGGCAAGCTCTGCAAAGTTTAAGAGCTCATGCTTTACAAATATCTCTTTTGCATAATAAGCGATAAAGAGGAGTAAAGCTAAAAGGCCAAAAGGTAGATAAGCTAAGTTAATAATTCTTGCTAGATATATATAATAAGCAACATGACCTGAGGCAAAAGCTGTAGCCCCTATTACAAAAGGAACTATCTTACTAGACAACAATAGAGCATCCCCTATGGTGTAGAGAATACAAACGGTGATTAATAGAGGGGAATCCAATACAAAGGGAAAGGATAAAAACAAAGTTGGCATTAAAAATAACTTTGAAGTAATTTCCAACGCCCTAATGTGTTTATAAGAGGCGATAATATTAAATACCGAGAAACATGCAAAAACTATAATAAGATTGTTCATACTTATAATGTAACTGCATTTTCTAGATATCTCAATTGTTATCTACAACAAGTTCCTCAAGTACATCAATCAGTGGTTGGTAATCCCCATCGATAGCTGCAATATTAGCCTCTAAGGAGCGGTTAGGATCAGCCTCACCCCACATAATATTGTAACCAGCATTCTTAACTAAAGAATAAAAGAAGAAACGAGCAGTTCTGCCATTACCATCTCTAAAAGGATGCAAAGCTTCCATTTCACCCATATAAAAGGCTAAATCGTTGATAAAATCTGCTCTATCCTCTAAATGTGCTAAATACTTATCGCGGGATAATTTCTGAAAAATTTCACCTGCCATTTTTTCAATATTTGCCGGACGACAAAATTCAGTTCTTTTTGAAACTTCTTCATATCTTACAGCGCCAGCTGAAGGATAAACATCACCAAAAATTGCTTGGTGAAGCTCTTGAAGATATTCAAAAGTGAAAGCTCTCTTCTTCTCTTCTAAAAAGAGTTCACAAGTTCTTGCATTGGCACAAAAGAGTTCAACTTTTCTAAGTCGTCCTTTATTTGTTAAATTAAAGAAATTTACTAAACACTTAGTGCCAGGATAAAATGTACCTTCATTAGCTACAGGATTATAACTGGTAGCTAATCCTTCAGCCACTTTAAAATTCTCAATACACTCATTAGCAGTGACTTTTTCATCAAGTATATCTAAAAAGAGTTCTTCATCAACAGCAGATAACTCTGCTCCTTCCATTTCCATCGTAAACCGAATATAGTCGATGCAATTACGCATCTGGCCGTTTTTCATAGGCTTTTATTTACCCTCGTCTCGAGCAATTTTTTTAAGCTCGTTATATTTTATTTTGTTACCTTTTGCTAAAGAAACAGGATATTTCTCACTATTTTGACGATACTTTTTTTCAATAATCTCATCGAGATCAAATCCCATCACATCAGCAAAACTAACAACATATGCTAAGACATCAGCCAGTTCATCCGCCATTTTGTCACGATTTGTCAAAACTGCCTCATCACTAGATTTCCATTGAAACAACTCTAAAAGTTCAGACGCTTCCAGAGAAATCGAAATCGCTAAATCTTTAGGATTATGAAATTGCTTCCAATCTCTATCATCTCTAAATTTCAAGATATTTCTTATGGTGTCATTAGTCATATAACACAAAGTATATAAAGATTTAGCTTATTCGGTCAATGTTTAAAATAAAAAACATCCTTAAACTATTTACCCAAATAGATTTTTAAAGTGTCATTTTGAGCTTTAACAAGCTTCTTTAAGATAGTCTTTACTAAGGTCTTTTTCTCATCATCCATTTTACTTATAAAACTACGCAGGTTCTTAATATCGAGAAAGAAGAATTTTAGCACTTCATCAAAATGCTCATACCCAGACTCAGCAATTGCAGAATAAACTAAATTAATAAACTCTTCTCTTTCTTCAGGCTTTATGTCCTTGAGCCAATCGTGAATAACGGAATCTAAATAGTAACTTGAACGATCTCTATCAGTTAAGAAAAAGAAATTATCTTTTTCAACAAACCAAGAATATGGGTCATGTTGGAAGATACCAATACGACTGCTTTTAACTACTTTGTAATTCTCAACATGCTCTAAGAGCATACCCACTACAGAACTTTCTGGAACAAAAGTATGAATGTGTTTTTCATATTTTTGAAGTCTAGAAGACAGATTCATAACTTCATTAAACCCAGGTCCATCATAGTTATATACAGTAACAACCCTTGAAAGTAATTCCTCAGGTAGCTTTAAATAAGCATAAACTGCTAAATTACCGCCCTTTGAATGTCCCATAATATACAGCTTTTTCTCTGGATATTTATTAGCCACACTTTCTACGTACTCAGCAGAGGCTATTTGAGAAGGAACTATGGAGGAAAAAGACATATCAAAATCTTCTTTCCAACCTTCTATTGTATTATCTGTTCCTCTAAAAGCAATATAAAGCGAAGTCTCATCAGCTAGCGTTATCGCTCCAAATTGATATCCCACTTTTAAAATAGAAGTGTAATCTGAAGCAGTTAAAGCACCGTATCGTTTGCTTTGTCCCATCAATTTTACTAACTCTAAGTCCTCTTTAACCCGTACTTGTGATAAATCTAGAGGTTGTTTTGATAGTTCTTCTATCGAGACTCCATCGTTAACTTGAGTAAATCTTGCATAGGTAAAGGCTGAAAAAATTAAAGCATCCACATTAGAAAAACCAACCTCAAAAAAAGAGTCGTTTAAGTGTGAATGCAAATAGTCAATTATAGATTTCATAATATATATATACCCTCATTTTAAGAGGGCCTTATAAAAACTTAAAAAGAGAAACCGAAAGAAAGAGTTCCACCAACTTCACTCATTTTTTTATCAATAGAATATGCATATCTAGCATCTAAGCCCATTGAGAAGACGTTAGTAAATTGATATCTAAACTGTCCCATTCCTACAATATTATAAGTCCAACCTATATTCTTTCCAAAGAGAGCGAAAGAACCAGAACTATAAGGATTGCTTCCAGACATAACTCTAAAATCAGCACCAGCTCCAAGGATAAACTTCATTTTATTAACATTTAAGTTATAGGTTAACATTCCATCAAGACCAAGTACTTTAGAATAGTTACTAAGCTTGAAGTAATCACCAAAACTGCTTTGACTCTTAGCACCATCTAATAAGGCAAAAGTATCAAACCAGAGACCAAGACCTGAAGTATTGCCAATTCTAATAACATTCTCAAGCCCATATCCGATATTACCTTTAATTCCTAACTTATCATTAACAATTGCTGGTGTATTGAATTTATAAACCACACCTGCATCAAAAGTAAGAGTGAATGCAAAATCATTATTCTTTACAGCCTTAATAGGTTGTACAACAACAGGAAGTTCTTTAACGGGCTCTTCTTTTGCTACTACTGGCTCTTCTTTTACTATATCAGTTGCCTCTACAATAGGTGCTTTTTCAGCAACAATAATTGGAGTTTCTTCAGCAACAACTGGATTTGCTTCAGCAACAATAGCCTTTTCTTCAACGACTACTGCTTTTTCTTCTACAGCGGTAGGTGCAACTTCAGCAACTGGAACTTCTTCAACTACTGGAGTAACAAGCGCTGGTTCTTCAACAACAGGAACTTCTTCAACAACCTCTTCTACTGGAATTGGGGTAGATACTGCAATTGCAGAAGCTGACCAATTCTTACCATCATAAGATTGTTGCAAATATAAGGTATGTTCTATGCTACCATCTACATTAGCTAATTCAAAAGTGGTAACAGAACTAGGAACTACTGTCC
>CAYYEN010000195.1:0-6026 GCA_964470795.1 uncultured Spirochaetaceae bacterium
TAGCGCTTGGTATCAATTATGATGAAAAGGATAAGAATTATACTGCAAAGCTAGAAATGCTTAAGCTATAAAGGCTTTTGATTGCTATTTGGAAATCTTGTTTGACGGTTTTGCTAATTTCCAGATTTGAACAATTGTTCAAAGATTGATTTTCCATTTTACCTTGAAAAGGGCTATTAATTAGAGTAAGCTCTTAATAGTTTATAAAAAGGAAAAATAGATGCAGATTATAATGAAAAATCTAGAACGTGCTTATGGAGAATTACATGCAGTAAGTAATGTTTCTTTAACAATTCCTTCTAATACAATTTATGGCATTATTGGTAAATCTGGAGCTGGTAAATCTACTTTAGTACGTTTGATTAGTATGCTTGAAAAACCTGATAAAGGTGAAGTTTACTTTGGAGATAAACGTATTGATAACTTAGAAAAAGCAGATTTAATTGCAGAGCGACGAAAAATAGGTATGATCTTCCAAAACTTCAATCTTTTCTCTTCCCGTACTGCTGCTAAGAATATTGCGTATCCAATGGAAATTTGTGGTTTAGAAAAAAGCTATATTGCTTCCCGTACACAAGAACTACTTCAGTTAGTAGGACTAGAAGGTAGAGGAGATGCTAGCATTTCCACTCTCTCTGGGGGACAAAAGCAAAGAGTTGCTATTGCAAGAGCTCTTGCAGTTAAACCCGATATCCTCTTTTGTGATGAAGCAACTTCAGCCTTAGACCCACAAACTACTCGTGCAATCTTGGCTTTAATTAAAGATATTCAAAAGAAGATGAATCTTACGGTTGTTATGATAACTCACCAGATGGAAGTTGTAAGAGATGCTTGTTCACGAGTTGCAGTTCTTGATGGTGGTAGTGTGGTAGAAGAGGGTGTTGTAACTGATGTCTTTGCTCAACCAAAATCTGAAGTAACTAAAGATTTCTTATCCTCTCTTACAAACGTTAGAGAATCTATCGTGCGTTGGTCTACAGAGGGTGGACACTATATCTTACGTTTTAGAGGTTCAACAACCGATGATCCTATCATAAGCAATGTTTCTAATGAAACAAAAGCGGTCTTTAATATTAGAGCTGCTGGTGTTCAAACTGTAGAAGGTGAAGATATGGGTGTTATGGTTTGTGATATAGGACCTCAAGAAGTCAAAGAAAAAGCACTCCTTGCTTTGAGAAAAGCTGGTGTTTTGGTGGAGGAGGTTTAAGATGCAACGTATGCTTTTAATGGTAGCTGAGTCTACTGGTGAAACACTCTTGATGGTTTTGTTTTCAACCATCTTTTCTCTAATTATTGGACTTCCTGTAGGTGTTTTATTAGATGTTACAAGTAGTGAAGAGAACGGTGGTATTATTCCAAAACCTATTTTAAATAATATCTTAGGAAGAATTGTTAACGTATTAAGGTCTTTTCCTTTCATAATCTTGATGATTTTGTTAATTCCTCTCTCACGTATAATTGTAGGAACCAGTATTGGAACTGTGGCAACTATTGTTCCACTTTCAATCGCAGCGGCTCCTTTTGTTGCAAGAATCATAGAATCTGCTTTAAAAGAGGTAGATCCTGGTGTTATTCAAGCTGCTCGTGCAATGGGCTCAACAAACTCTCAAATTATATTTAAAGTATTAATTCCAGAAGCAATGCCTTCTTTGGTATCTGGAATAACTTTGACTATCATAAATATCATCGGCTATAGTGCAATGGCTGGTGCAATTGGTGGTGGTGGACTTGGAGACTTAGCAATTCGCTATGGTTATCAACGTTTCATGCCAAGCTATATGGTAGCAGCAGTAGTTGTAATTTTAATTCTTGTAGAAGTGATTCAGGTAGTCGGTAACAAGATATCTCAATCTCTTCTCGCTAAAAGATAAAAGGGAAAAAATATGGATTTTTTAATCGCAGGCGTTATGTCTATTACACTTAAACAAGTTGTAATGTATTTAATCGGTGTTTTACTTATTTATATTGCTATAAAGAAAAAAGTAGAACCCGCATTGCTTCTCCCTATGGGCTTTGGAGCAATTCTAATTAATATCCCATTAAGTGGAGCAGTAACTCAGACAATGGCAAATATAGGGGAAGTGAATGGTATTCTTTCCTGGTTGTTTGAAATTGGAATTGAAGCTTCAGAAGCTATGCCTTTACTCTTATTCATTGGTATTGGTGCAATGATTGACTTCGGTCCACTATTGTCCAATCCTAAGTTAATATTATTTGGTGCTGCGGCTCAATGGGGGATTTTCGCAACCATCACTGTTGCAGCGCTATGTGGCTTCCCAATGATCGATGCAGCATCTATTGGTATTATCGGAGCAGCAGATGGTCCAACTGCTATTTTAGTATCTCAAGTATTAAAGAGTAAATATGTAGGTCCTATCGCAGTTGCAGCATATTCCTATATGGCCTTAGTTCCAATAATTCAACCAATAGTTATCAAGGCTATTACTACAAAGAAAGAAAGATTAATCAGAATGGAATACAACCCAGCTGGTGTTAGCCAAAGAGCTAAGATTATCTTCCCAATTGCAGTAACTTTTATTGCGGGCTTAATTGCTCCAGCATCTGTTGCGCTTGTTGGTCTTTTGATGTTTGGTAACCTCATTAAAGAATGTGGCGTTCTTTCTTCCTTAAGTGATACAGCTCAAACTACCTTAGTAAACTTAATTACCCTCTTACTTGGTATCAGTATTGCAACTACGATGAGAGCTGAGGACTTTGTTAACCTCCAAACTCTTATGATTATGTTACTCGGACTTTTAGCTTTCGTTTTCGATACCTTTGCAGGTGTTATGTTTGCAAAGTTCTTAAACTTATTCTCAAAGAAGAAGATAAACCCAATGGTTGGAGCTGCAGGTATTTCAGCTTTCCCAATGGCAGCACGTGTTATCCAAAAAATGGGTCAAGCAGAAGACAAGCAAAACAACTTGTTAATGCATGCAGTATCTGCAAACGTAGCTGGACAAATCGGATCTGTAATCGCAGGCGGCGTTATTCTTGGTCTCGTACCAATGATGTTATAGGAGTAGGATATGAATAGTACAGTATTACACTCTCTTTCTTTAATGTGGAAAGGTATGTTTGCAATTTTTGCGGTTATCTTAATCATCTATCTATTGATCGTATGTATTACAGATAGAAAGAATAAGAAGAAATAATAATTAAAGTAAAGGGAATCGCAAGGTTCCCTTTCTTTTTGCATTAATTAACTGATTAATGAATATTTTATGCATATTTATGAATTTTATAAATATTTTATAAAAAACTATTGTAATAGTTGAATTTGTTTGTTAGAGTAAAAACATCTTAATTTTAAAGGGGATTAGTACTATGAATAAAACTTTATCTATGTTAATGTGCTCCTCTTTAATGATGATGCCCAAAAGGGCATAACATCTTTTTATTCAAATAATCGCAATATCTTTATTATTTACTGGTTTCCTAATTATATATTAAGGAAAGACTTAACTTAAATTTAAAATTTTTATGGAGAAAATATTATGAAAAAATTATTAACTGTTGTATCTGTTTTACTATTATCACTCGTATGTGTCTTTGCATCTGGCTCAAAAGAAACTAACTCTTCTGTATTGAAAGTTGGAGCTACTCCAGAACCACACGCAGCACTTTTAAACCTAGTTGTTGATGATCTTGCAAAAGAAGGAATTACCCTTCAAGTTGTAGAGTTTACAGATTACGTAACTCCTAATACCGCTACAGAATCTGGTGAAATTGATGCAAACTTCTTCCAACACCTTCCGTACTTAGAGTCTTTTAACTCAGAACACAATACACATTTAGTATCTGCTGGTGGAGTCCATGTAGAACCACTCGCACTCTACTCTAAAAAGTATTCAAAACTTGCTGATTTACCTAAGAATGCAGTAGTTGCTATTCCAAACGACCCAACTAATGAAGGTAGAGCTCTTCTATTATTAGAATCTGCAGGTTTAATCAAACTTTCAGATAAAGCAGGACTTGAAGCAACACCACAAGACATCACAGAAAACCCTAATGGTTATAAGTTTAAAGAAATTGAAGCTGCTTCTCTTCCACGTGTTTTAACCGATGTCGATGCTGCAGTTATCAACGGTAACTATGCAATCCCTGCAGGTCTTGTTGCAACTCGCGACGGTCTCTTAGTAGAAGGCGCAGATAGTCCATATGTAAATGCAATTGTTGTTAAACAAGGCAATGAAAAAGATCCTAGAATCACAGCCTTATTAAAAGCTTTACAATCTGATGAAGTTAAGCAATATGTTGCTGACCACTATAAGAATGGCGAAGTTGTTTTAGTATTCTAATTCTTTAGAATAAACTGAAGAAAGGAGGGGTGACACCCTCCTTTTTTAGATTAAATAAACTGGTACAAACCAATTCTTCTCATTAATGGGAATCAAATCCTTTGTCATACAAATGACACTTCCATTCCCAATTTCTGTTTTTAGCGCGGTTAGATTATCAAAAGTACTAGCTTTTGTAAGAGGATTTAAAACATCAAAAGTCTTGATAGCAAGCTTTCCTGGAGAACTTGCTTTTTTAATCTCAATTGGAGATAACGTCCCATTTTGATAAAGTAAAAGATCAATCTCTTTTTGGTCTTTGTCTCTATAATAAAAGATAGGTGGTTCTTTTCCCTCATTAAGATAACTTTTATAAATCTCTGAAAAAACGTAGGTTTCAAAGAAGGCACCAGACATTGCGCCACGCTCTAACGCTTCTGGATTTCCCCATTTTAAAAGATAAGCCGCAAGTCCTGTATCTAGAAAATGAAGTAAGGGCATTTTTACAACTCTCTTTAAAATATTATTATAATAGGGTTGAACTAGAGCAATGATATGTGAGGATACCAAGATAGATAACCACTTTTTTGCAGTTATTGCAGAAATACCAGCCCCATTTGCTATTTCTTCATAAATTACAGGTTTTGAAGTAAGAGATGCGACAATTGTCATGAAATTATAGAACTGCATTTCATCAGCAACTTGAGCTAACTGGCTAATATCCCGTTGTAAATAAGTATTAACATAAGAGCTATAATAGGTTTCCCAATCAATATTTTCACTTGCGTAAAGCTCAGGCATGGAACCTTTAAAAATTCTTTGATAGATTTCATTTAATTCTCTAGGCTTTGTTACTGATAACCTTTTTAGTAAACGATCAGGCTCAGTTGTAAACGGTTCATTTGTGACTTGATAGATTTCAGCATCTGATAATCCAAGTAAATTAACAATACCAACACGACCTGCCAAGCTTTCATTTACATTCTGCATTAGCCTAAAAACTTGTGAGCCTGTTATCCAGAAATCACCTTTTTGCTTAGCTTTATCAACACTCATCTTTATATATGGAAAAAGCTCTGGTGCATATTGAATTTCATCAATAAGAACTGGAGGCGAGTATCGTTGTAAAAATAAGGCAGGATCCTTTTTAGCCAAATATCTAACATCTGGGTCATCAAGAGTTACATATTTACGGGTAATGCCACTTGCTTTTTGTTCTTCTGCCAATTTTAGAAGTAAGGTTGTCTTTCCAACCTGCCTAGGCCCTGAAACAAGTAGTACTGGAAACATCTTTGAGACCTTTAAAATAGTTTCTTCAGCTGCCCGTTTTATATAAGTCATACATACTCCTTCTTCGGTTTTTTAGCTAATAATTAAAATACTTTATGTCTAAACTAAATTATGATTTAAGTATAGACGCAATTACTGCAGTTGGCAAGGAGAATGAGATGTCTATTCTAAAGTACTATTTTAGTTTAGCCAGAAAAGATGATAAGAGCCCTATCGCATTGAAAGGGCCCTTTAAAACTATTAAACAAACTCTAGGCTTCCGGTAGTTATCAACTTACCAGAGACTCTATCAAAGAGCATTATTCTATCAGAGATGATAGTAAGGTTTACTTTGCTACCAATTTTGAAGTTTAAGTTTCCAAAGATTTCTCCAGTGAGAAGGAAATCATCAACCTTAACCTTTATAGTTGATTCCATACCGGTAGGCATTGCTCCATAGATTTCAGCCTCAAGTAC
>CAYYEN010000196.1:0-6023 GCA_964470795.1 uncultured Spirochaetaceae bacterium
GTTGCTACAACACTGCGTATGCCAACACAAATGTCTATCTTTGTGGAAGAGTTAGCTGACCAGCTTGGTCTATCCAAACAAGAAATGTTGTTAAATCTGATTGAGGCAGGGATACAAATTGTAGAAGATGAGTTTTCCAAAACAGGAGAATACAATGAAAAAGATGCTAAGGTAACGTTTCACATTTTAAACACCAATCGCAAAAATGACCCTAATGACCATGACTACATGATTACCAACGGTATTGCAGCTGCCTACTATTTACCATGGAAACTTAACATCAATAGAATTAAAGAGGGAGATGTTGTGTTTTTGTATGAAAATGGAGTTGGAATTGTTGCTTATGGCACTGGAACTGGTCACACTAAGGCAGCAGCCAGATACGGCGATCCAGGAGAATGCCATTATCAAGAATTAAATAATTTTATTGTATTGCGTCAGCCTCTTACCGCTTCTACGATTCGTCGGGTATTGGGTAGGAATGTTGTGTTTTTAAGAACTATGTCTTGTGTTCCGGACGGGCAAAGATTATTGGATTTTATTAGCGATGGTGATATGTTTTAAACAAAAAGGCTCCACCACAAGGGTGGAGCCTGACTTAATTATTGTGTCCATAAAACGCCCAGAAATTGGCGTTTTTGTTGGCATATTGACAATACTAGGTGACTACCAAGACCGCTCAGAAATGGGCGGTTTTTTATTTTTCAGGCGGTAGTATAATACAATCAACATATTTTACCAGGAGAGCCTCCATGAGTCGTTTACTGCTTGCCTTGTCCTGTATCTTATTATACTGTATAATAAAACATTTCTCGCAAACCCCCATTTTACCGACATGTCCAATATCTATTAGAAAAAAAGGTGGCTTTTAATAAGCTTTTTGTTGACATTTTAAGAGCAAGCGCTATAATATAGATAGAGTTCACAAAGGGGAGTTGTTAATATGACATCACAAATCGTAAATACATGTAGTGAGTGCAAAATACCGATCTTACAAGGCACATTCTGTGAGAAGTGTCAGAAAGCTTATAATGCCAAACTTTCGCGTGAGTATCACTTTAAACGGCGTCATGAGCGTGCAGCACAAGGTCTCTGTATCCAGTGTGGCGGCAGCAAGGCTATGCCTGCTGATATTATAGCTGAGATTAGGGCTATTGAACCTCGTATGGTTGACTTTGTCAACATAGAGTCAATAAAAAAGTCTACTTCTTGCTACAAGTGCTATCTCAAGCAAAAAGCTCGCTCTTTCCCTGAGCTATTAGCAAAAAAAGAGGCAAAAGCTACCAAGGATCCCAGGACTCCAGAAGAAAAAGAAGCTGATCGAAAGCGTGCAGTCAAAGAATCTGGACAGCGTCGTCGAGCTAAGAAAATCGCTGAGGATCCAACAATTTGTCACCACTGTTTGAAGCGCACTAAAGCAGAGGGCAAAAACTGGTGTTCTTTCTGTCTTGAAAAAAGCAATAAAAGAAACATGAAGGCAATTAGAGAGCGCCGTGAGGCAGGACTATGTATTACGTGCGGCGAGCCTTCCGGAGGCGATCAGTTGTGCGACAACTGCAAACCCAATCAGCGCAAATACAGCAGCAAATGGTGGCAGAAAGCAAGAGAAGAACGCATCCAGTCTGGCTTATGTATCAGATGTGGCAAAGTAACTGTGCCAGATGATAGAAAAGCCTGTGATGACTGTAACGCCAAGGCAGCTGAGTTCTTGCGTCAAAAACGCCAAGCTGAGGAGCATGCAAAAAAAGTGGCGGCAATTAAAAAGAAAAAGGCAGTGGCGGCGTCCAAGGGACCAAAGCCTAAGCCAACAACCAAAAAAGCCTCTGTCCCCAAAACGACTCTCAAAGAAAAAGAGGTGGCGGCAAGTACAACCCCTCCGCCCGAGAGCAAAGTTATTCGAGTTGTTATCGAAGATGACGATGTGTTCTAAAACAAAAAACCCCCGGGAAACCGGGGGTTTTCTTTTTGAACTTACTGGGGAATCGGGAATTCTTCTGTGGCTGACATGACAGGTGTTGCATTTGCATCATTGGTGCGCATAGCATTCCATGTCTTGAATATGGAACCAATAACCACTGTCTGCTTAATGCGTGATTTGCTGCGTCCCTCTTTGACTGTGCCTTTGCGCAAAGCAGCAATGAGAGGAATAGTAGGGGTAGTCATGGCAAGCTGCTCAAAAAACTTTGTTGTAAGGTCGTGATCAATTGCATCTAATACATAGTGACAAAATGCAATCGTTGACTTACTGTAGCCCTTGGGGAATTTGCGAGCCATCTCTACGCTATTGGTAATGTGCTTGTGCTTATGCAACAATGTAACAAGCTGGCGATTAGAAATAACACTGGCACCATCAAAGTCATAGTTTTTGTTGTTGTATCTGTTGAGCTTATTCAAAGCTGCAGAAACATCAAAAGAATGCTTGATTTTGCTGTTGATTGTCAATACATGGCTACCAGATCTTGAGTGTCCAGAATCAACACTTACAAAAGTCTTTGGATCTATGTTGGTAGTAACATAGGTATCCAGTTCTTTGTTTGCTGCAACAATGGCATGCAAGCGGTGCTGTCCATCTATCAGGTCATACTCGGTTGAGAAAATCAATGGCTCACCATTAAGCTGCCACTCACCGCGTTTAATGGCTTCGGCAAGAAACTTGATCCATTTCTTGTTCAGCTTTCTATTCAGCTTATTACAATGCGTAAGAACATGCTTGGCGAAACTTGGAGTTATTGTTACAACCTGACTGCCAAGAAAATTCAATAGCAGCTTTACAGGATCCTTGGTTGTCATTTCAGTGACTGTATCGGTCTCAGTGGCGGTAGCCGTCTCAACTGTTTTGGGATATTTGGGTGGACGTCCTCGTCCACGTTTTACTGTCGGAGCGACAGGGACAGCAGGCTCGGTCTGGGTTGTCGCGGTTTCTGTCTTCTGAAAAATGGAAACATCGCCCTCAAGAGGATCATAATCGAACGTTTTGTTTTTTGCGGTCATTTTGTTCTCCTAAAAAAGAAAGATAAATAATAAATACACTGAATTTTAATTTTCGTCAATCTTTTTTTATAGTACCACTAAAACAATTACCAGACGCGAGTATAAAATGGTCTTTTAGATTTGTTGCGATTTAAGTCCTCACCTGGCTTTGAACGAACTGCAACAAAGCTTGGCGTGTTAGAAAGCGCGTTAGCATACCGCCATGTATTGTTAGCATATAAATAAACAGCTTGCACTTCCTCAACAGCTTTTTCCAAAAAATCTCTTTTATTATCTACTTTTTTAAAAGTCTCACCGCCGCGATAAACTTGTCCCATAATTTGCCATTTCTCTGGCTCAACCACGCCAGGAAACTTACAATGCCCTTGTTGCAACAATGTATCTACATCTTGTGGCTCTTTGAAATTTTCTAACAAAACTTGTCCTAATTCGCTCATACCACCA
The DNA here is from genome assembly GCA_964470795.1 of uncultured Spirochaetaceae bacterium. Taxonomy (GTDB): domain Bacteria; phylum Spirochaetota; class Spirochaetia; order Sphaerochaetales; family Sphaerochaetaceae; genus Bullifex. The sequence goes on from CAYYEN010000196.1 coordinate 3,436, forward strand.
CGTTCGTGACAATAAATAAAGGCGACGCTTCCGTCGCCTTCTAGTTTCCCTACTAAAGCATTAACCATATAATAACTCCTTGGTGTTATTATACTTTTGGTACCGTAAGTCGACTAGCATTAGATTGAATCTTAATTGGCGCCCCATAACGAAATCCCTTAAAAACATGCTTATAAATAAACTCATACCGTTTTGGATGGCTCTTTTTCATAGCAGGTCCATTTTGCCAGTAATAACGAACAGATTCTGCAAAGTCCTCATAAACGCTAGTAGAACCATATGCAGATGTAGCCCCTTCTCCAGCAGCGCGTCTGCCGTTGGGCCAAAATGTGCTCATAAAAGCATCTTTCGCAGCGACGTTAGCTTTATCAAACATCCAAAGATGCGCCATCTCATGGACAATAGTTTCTTCATACTTGACTGTGCGAACACCCCAGTCACAAATATGAACAGTAGGAACGCCCATATATACATAACCCAAAACACCAGTCTTACCCATATAGTTTTTTACACGTTGAAAACTCTTGGTAGAAGCACAAAAATGTTCTGGCAACGTTCCTAATACCTCATACAAATACATGACTTGTTCGGTAGTCCACAAATAACCCTTAGCTGGATCGCCCTCACCGATAAAACCACCGTCTAATGTAATGCCCATGCCATTTTTTATTAGATCGGCATACATGTGTCCTGAGCCGTTTTGATCAGAAACCTGCTGAGAAATATTAGGCAGTGTATTGTGCAAGACAGGAGTAGAAGAAGCAGGAAGAGTTTTTATAGTGATATGAGTGACCGAAGCACCAACAATTGTACCTGGCTTAGATGTTGTGGGTTGACGTTTCTTCGCATTCTTAATAGATACAACCTTGCCCTTGTTAATAAGACGATAAAGATCATCCATCAACTGCTTATCTGTTACACCATCAAAAATCTGAGCAGTCTTAGAAGACACCTCATGAAAGCTGCCCTGTTGAACATGCTGTGGAATAGACTCAGGCTCAACTGTTCTTACACTAACAGGACGCTTTACTTTACCCTCCAAGACACGAACAGTACCAGTGCCACTTGCAGAGTAAATGGTATCAAGATAAGAACCAGCATTGGTTTGTGCAACGCCTAAAGTAGATACAAAGATTAAAGCTACACAAACAACTATCAAACGTATATTATTCATAGACAAGCCCCTTTACATGTATTGTTTATATTATATCACTTTTTCTCAAAATGTAAAATGGTAACAAAAAAATTGACTTTTTCTATATCTATGCTATTTTTAGTATAAGTTCTTTATGTCCTAGCCGCAAGAGAACAAAGGAAAATAGTATGAGTAAAGCAAAAAAAACAATAGATGAGCAATTCGAGGATCTTATACAGTCACTGGGAATGACAAAAAAGGCTAATCAAATATTAGTTGGTCACCGCAAACGACATAGCAAGAAAAAGGCAAAAAAACAACAAACAAAGCAAAAGCAACAAAGACAACAGACAATGTATTAAATTATGCTTATCCGTAGAATCAATTAGGTTATCGAATTGAAAAAGCCCCCGCTCGGGGGCTTTTTTATTTGACATTTCAAATAAACTGGCTTGTTACCCCCAGGATTATACTAACCAAACTCTCACTAACAAACACTTTCGAAAAACAGCTCCTTAGGACGCATTGTTGTGATACAATACAATTTCGCCATATGCAATGGGTCAAAGTAATATAACCAATAGGTAGATTCTTTGACAACATTATCGTAGTTGCTATGCAAAACTTGCCCCAAATATCAAGATACCCAACAAAACATTTCATAGTAGATGTGACGCCAGCAAAATTAGACGTAGAGCCAACCTCAGATTTTCAAACGAGCTTTAGGACAATCTGCGACCCTGGCGATGCTCTTATTATATCATTTCATAGTAGATGTCGTATTTCATAGTAGATGTGACGTCGGCAAAATTAGACGTAGAGCCAATCTCAGATTTTCAAACGAGCTTTGGGACAATCCGTGACCCTGGCGATGCTCTTATTATATCATTTCATAGTAGATGTCGGATTTCATAGTAGATGTGGCGCCAGCAAAATTAGATGCAGAGCCGATTCCAGATTTTCAAACGGACATATATTTTATTTAACCATATAATATCATTTCATAGTAGATGTCTTATTTCATAGTAGATGTGATGCCAACAAGATTAGATGTAGAGCCAATTGCAAATTTTCAAACGAGCGCCGCATGATTGCCGCCCCCCCTAAAATAAAAAAACGCATACACTTGTCTGGGGGGGCCTGGTGTATGTAGTATATCATAACATAGTAGTTTTGACAAATCCGGGAGCGCGGAAATTTTGTGTCTTTTGGGCTACATCAAATTATCGTATTTTACAACAACACCCCCTAATCATTTTCAAGATAATACAACATTTCCTTAAAAATGACTTGGGTTAAAAAGCTTTTTTGATGACAGTATTATATCAAATCAAGCGAGTGCCAATCTTTATCGACGCTCAATGCTGATGTGTTTTACAATAAATGGCAAGCTCGTGCCAGGAATAGGTGGCAACGTGATGGGAACTACTCAAACAATGGAACCTATTTCTTC
>CAYYEN010000197.1:0-5308 GCA_964470795.1 uncultured Spirochaetaceae bacterium
GAAGCGGGCTATGTTGGTGAAGATGTTGAAAACATTCTTTTAAAACTCATTCAAAATGCGGGAGATAATATCAAAGCAGCTGAACGAGGTATTATCTTTATTGATGAAATTGATAAGATTGCTAAAAAAGGTGAAAACGTTTCTATCACAAGAGATGTCTCTGGAGAAGGTGTTCAACAAGCTTTATTAAAGATTATTGAAGGCACCGATGCTTCTGTTCCACCACAAGGCGGAAGAAAGCACCCTAACCAAGAGATGCTTAAGATTAATACTCGTAACATCCTCTTCATATGCGGTGGAGCCTTTGTAGGTCTTGATAAGATTATTGAAAAACGTATTGCAACTCAACCAGTAGGTTTTGGTGCTAATATTGTCAGTCATGAAGAAAAAGACTTAACGCAGCTCTATAAGCAAATTCACCCAGATGATTTAATCAAATTTGGTCTTATTCCTGAGTTTATCGGAAGATTACCTATCCGTGTAAGTTTAAACAACTTGTCTAAATCTGATTTAACAAGAATTATAACTGAACCAAAGAATTCAATTCTTAAGCAGTATATTACTTCTTTCGGTTTAGATAATGTAAAGCTCACCTTTACAGAGGATGCGGTAGATGCGATTGCTCAAAAAGCAATTGATCAAAAAACTGGTGCACGTGGACTTCGCTCCATTGTTGAAGATTTAATGTTAGAAGTATCTTATGATATACCCTCAACCCCAGGCGTTGAAGAAATTATTGTTGATAAAGACAACGTAGTTTCAGGCTCCTTGCCAAAGGTAGTTACAAGTGGAAACCTTATATCCGACAATTAATCCAAAACTAATTGAAAAAATAACTGAGGCTGAAGAAATTGCTATCTTTGGACATACTAACCCTGATGGGGATTGTGTTATGTCCCAGTTAGCAGTTTCCTATATGCTCTCATCCTTAGGTAAGAAGTGCCATTTATTTAACCAAGGCCCTTTTAACCGTAGTGATATCAATCCATATAGCCTCTACTTTGCAACTGAAGTTCCTGATGAGCTTGTTAAGAAGAATCCTTTAGTAATTGTTGTCGACTGTTCAACTATAGACCGTCCGGGTCTCATCTTTGACAAAGTGTCAACGCTAGAGCGAATTGTTTTTGACCATCATAGCTCTGGAGAAAACTTTTGCAAACCAGAATTTAGCTATATAGTTCCAGAATCTGTTTCAACTACCTTAGTGTTAGAACAGTTAAGAAAAGCTTTAGCGATCCCCCTTACCTACGATTTAGCACGTTTTCTTTATATTGGCTTTTGTACAGATACAGGGTTTTATCACTTCTTAAGAAGAAGTAATGCTGAAGAATCTTTACGTATCGTTACAGAATATGTAAAAGAAGGTGTTGAACCTTATGAAGTATTTGATACTTTAAATGATGGTAAAACACTCGATTACTACAAAGAAATCAGTACCTTAGTAAATCGCACAATTGCTATTTATGATGGACAAGTGCTCTATACTTACCAAAACCATCAAGAGGCGTTAGCAGATAGTGTTTCAGATGTCCTCTACTCCCAGTTATTAACAGTAAAAGGGGTTAAGGTAGTCTTCTTCTTTAAAGAAAAAGAAGATTGCATAGTAGTTGGTATGCGCAGTAAAAAGGATAGCAAGGTCGATGTTGGCAGTTTTGCACAAAGCTTTGGCGGTGGCGGACACTTCTTTGCCTCCGGTGCTAGCCTTAAGAAAACACTAGCTGAATCTATCACCTTGGTCACTACTGCAATTAAGGATTTACTAGACACTAATGAAATTGAAAGCTGAACAAAACTTAACAAACTAAAATTGTAAATAATAGTTCTAAGTTATAAATTATTATCAATAAACAAGATACACCTAATAAATGTTTGGGTGTATTTTTTTTGGCCTAATCCTTGCATAGCTAATCCTCACAAACCGCGGGAGGATATATGCAAAAACCGATTTATAGCAATGCCGATTCTAAGAGATTAACTGTCTTTATTAGAGCCTATTATGTTGAAACTGACCCTGATAAAAGAGCTCAACTTTATATGCAGATAACTAATAAAATTCAGATACTGCTTTATCTAATTCCACAAAAGTTTCGTCTTGTGAATGAAGATTACATTGGTGACTTCTATTTAGATATAGCGACAAAAGTGCCACAAATAATTGATAGCTACCGCTTATCTAAAATAGACTTTCTTCCCTTCTTAGTTCAAATAATTAAATATAGGGCTAAGTTCTTTATGCTTCATGCCTACAATATTGAAAAAGAGAGGGAAGATCTACTCTGCTTTGATGCTTTCTTAAATGAGGATACTGTTGAATATACTCCTTATCAAAAAACAGAAGAGGAAACCGTAGAAGAAAATTATTTAAACCCACACAATATTACTAAAACAGATTTATACCCTATCTGTGAAACCATTGTAAAGCTAAAACCCACAGATATTGAATTTGAAGACAAAGAAGCTAACTTTCTTCATAACTACTTAAAGAAGAAGGCGGCACGAAGAGCTATTATAATGATTTTGCTTTCAACTCATAATGAACTTAGTAATGAAGAGATAGAACACTGGGCTGAAGTTTATGATTGCCAAACCTTTCATTTTGACAACCTCAATATTGCTATGAAGTTATGGTCTGCTAAGAAAATTGAACAAGCTGAAAAACTACAAACTTTATCGATTGCCCATTGGAAACGCTTGCTCAAATATGATGAGGCGCTTATGCAATGTCTTGAACCTGAGTCCCGTCAAGAAATCTTACTCCTTAAAAAGCGTTGCCTTACCATGATAGATAATAATTATGCCAAAATTAAAGACCAGAACAAAGGTTTAACTATCAACCAAATTGCAGATATCTTTTTCAAGAATTCAAATACAGTCTCTGTGACGATTTGTAAAACTAAAAAAGAACTTAAAGCAAATTTAAAAGAATTGAACCTTAACCAGCCCTCCGCTATAATAGATGAAAAACCTATAACAGCAGAGGACTCAAATGAAACTTTATTTTGCCAGCAACAATAACCATAAAAAAAGCGAAATGGAACGCTTATTAAAAGGACACGAGATAATACTACCAAAGGAGCTTGGACTTGAATTTGATCCTGAAGAGACAGGTTCAACCTTTTTAGAAAATGCTTTAATTAAAGCAAAAACGCTCTATTCCTTGGTAAAGGCACCAGTACTTGCTGATGATTCCGGGCTTATCGTTGAAGCTCTCCCCTCGCTTTTAGGGGTAAAAACTGCACGCTTTGGTTATGATGTGTTTGGTCACATTTCCTCTCGTGAACAATATACCTACCTTTTAAAGTTATTAGAGGGTGAAGAGAATCGTAAAGCACACTTTGTGTGTTCTCTGGTATTGTATTTAGGAGATGACCAATTTTATGTGATTCAAGAAAAAGTCGATGGAAGCATAGCGCTGACAGCTTGTGGTATCGACGGCTTTGGCTATGATCCTGTCTTTTTGGTAGAAAATACTGGTAAAACTGCTGCTGAGTTAAAACCTGAAGAAAAAGATTTATATTCTCACCGTGGAAAAGCGTGCAGAAAGTTATTATATTTAATTAACGAGGACTAAAAATATGGCAATTAAAAGAAATGAAGTAAAACTTGATGATAAATGGGACTTATCCTCCCTTTGTAAAGATTATGAGGAATGGGCAACCAGATTCAAAGCTTTTGAAACTGGATTGTTAACACAATCTGGTACCTTTAAAGGAAAGCTTGGAGATAAAGCGACTTTATTTCAGGCGTTTAACTACTTAGAAGAGGCTAATAAGGAGCTGGAAGTAATTCATTCCTACGCCTTCTTAAACTATGAAACTAATGGTAGTGATAGCACTAACCAAAGTATGGTCTCACAAAGTGGTAACTTAGTTTCTAAGTTTTATGCCTCTATCGCCTACTTTGATTCTGAGCTACTAGAACTGAGCGAGAGCTACTTAGAAGACTTTATCAAAGATGAGAAAGCTAAGAATTACAAAGTCTACATTCAAAAGCTGTTAGATGTAAAACCTCATATGCTAAGTGAAAAAGAGGAAAGATTGCTAGCACTATCTTCTCAACCTCTCAGTGTTCCACATAAAGCGTTCCAGACCTTAAACAATGTCGACTTCAAATTCGAGCCGGTCTTTGGCGAGGAGTTAACACATGCAACTTATCAAACTTTCTTGTTAAGCGACAAAGAAGAAGTCAGAAGAGAAGCTTATAAAAACTATTATAAAAGTTATCTTTCTCATGAAAACACCCTAGCAGATTTATACCAAGGCTCAATTAATAAAGATATCTTTATAGCACAGGCTAGACACTTCAACTCTTCTTTAGAAACTGCGTTAGATCCTGACAAGGTACCTCTTAGCGTTTATAAATCGTTAATTGAAGTCGTTAATGAATCGTTACCTATTTTACATCGCTACTACGCCTTACTTGCTAAAAAGCTAAAGAAGGACAAGATTAAACATTATGATGTCTATCTGCCACTTTGTGATAATATTGAGTTTAACATCAGCTATGACGAGGCTATCACTCTTATTAAGAACTCTATAACTTGCTTAGGTGAAGAGTATTCTAATACCTTAATCAAAGGCCTAACGAGCGAACATTGGGTAGATAGATATGAAAATGTTGGAAAAAGTTCTGGTGCGTTTTCTGCGGGTTGCTACACCGGTAAGCCATATATTCTCACAAACTACAACCCTAAACTTGTTCGCTCTGTCTCCACTTTGATTCATGAAGGTGGACACTCAATGCATAGCTACTACTCTAAGAACAACAATCCTATTCTCAGCTACGATTACACGATTTTTGAAGCTGAAGTAGCCTCCACCTTCAATGAAGAATTGCTTTCCACCTATATGATTGCTAATGCCAAAACAAAAGAGGAAAAAGCTTATTTAATTTCTTCAAAGCTTTCAAATATAGTGGCAACTCTTTTTAGACAGACAATGTTTGCTGAGTTTGAAATGATAGTTCATGAAAAAGTAGAGCACGGTGAGATGGCAACTCTTTCAATGCTAAGAGGTGAATACAGAAAACTGCTAACTAAGTACTTTGGCCCACAGGTAGAACTTGAAGAGTATTCAGATCTTGAAGGCTTACGTATACCTCATTTTTATAGTGCTTTTTATGTTTATAAGTATGCAACCGGTGTCTCTGCTGCAATTGCGCTCTCTCAAAAGGTTTTAAATGGAACAGAAAAAGATAGAGATGCTTATCTTGCTTTCTTAAAGAGTGGTGGCTCAAAGTATCCAATTGAAGCACTAAAAGGTGCAGGGGTAGATATGTCTAATCCTGAGGTAGTTCGACAAGCAGTTGC
>CAYYEN010000197.1:5318-5987 GCA_964470795.1 uncultured Spirochaetaceae bacterium
ATCTAGCTGAAGCGTTATAAGATAGTCAAGGCGGTAATCTTGTTCGCCTCATCAACAAAGAGCGAGAAGATTACCCCTGAATCTAAGTCTTTTACTTTAACTGAGTTTTTATTGATGGAAAATATTGGTGTTTTTAAAGGCAAGGCTTTTAGAAGAATGGAGCCATAAGAGAAATTTACAAGTTTTTGTACATCATCGTTAACATAAGTTAACAGCCATTCATCATCATATTTAGTTGAGAACATCGATTTAAGAAAAAGCGAAGATTTTGTATTTAATTCACTTATTTGCCCGAGGTCTTCATCAAAAGGAAGTACTTTGGCGAATAAAGAGAAGCTTAAAAGCATAATTAATGAGAACAAGATTACTTTTTTCATACAACTTTATGCTTTCACATAACCGTTAAATTGTCAAAGGAAAGATAAATTGAATTCACAGTTATTAAACCTATTATTTGAAGATTTTGATTATTTTGTAACTGATCCACTTTGGGGTGATATACCCTTTAACAAAGCGCTTTACTCTTTGATTAAAACTAAAGCGTATCAAAAGTTGAATCGTATTAAACAAAACGGTCCAACCTATCATGTATATCCTGGAGCGGTACACACAAGATATAACCACTCTTTAGGAGTCTATAACCTCTCTCGAGAGATTTTAATCACACTA
>CAYYEN010000198.1:0-5968 GCA_964470795.1 uncultured Spirochaetaceae bacterium
CAAGAGGATTCTGTTAACCTCTTCATAAGCTTATTAAATAAGCAGTTCCTTTTAACGTTTAACGAACATTAAAAGTAATATAACAGGAAACAAAGCAGATCTCGAATTTACTAACTAGATTAGAAAATCTTTTAGAACTTGGAGATCAAGTAAAAATAAAACAGGAAATTGGAACTATTGTAGTCGAAAAACTATGGTTAGTTTTATTTAAAGAGGAAGATATTTCCAAAGGATATAATAAATATAGAGTTATCTGTTTAGATGATACAATAAACATAAGTAATAGATATGGTGAAGTTATTAAAGTTCAACCAATAAAAATTTTAACTACAATGGGAAGATTTTTTGAAGATTATTTTAAATTCACAAGCATAGCATATGGAGAACCAAACGCAAATTTCGTTTTACTAACAAAAGATAATAATTTATTGAAAAAAGAACTTTATTTTGAACTAAAAAACTTTGGTTATGAATTCACTTTTATAAATAGAACCGCAATAAAAAATGTAGCCTACTGTAGCTTTAGACAAAAGTTATTAAGAAGTGATGAGCCAGATGAAAATAAAAATAAAATTGAAACACCAAATCAAACAGATTTTTTTCTTAACAATATGGGAGGTGGGTAATGAGTAGCGTAAATAACTCCCAAGAGTTAGGTAAGATTTTAGTTAGGATAGCGAAATTATTATTAGCAAATCAAAATCTTTGCAAATTACTAAAATATACTGATATAGATCCATTAGCCGCCGGCAAACCAGAGATACAAGGTATAAGTCTTTTAAATAAAAATGTAAGGATTATTCCACTAGTAAAGCATGATGAACAAAAATCAGAAAGTAAATTAGTTTTGTTGTTTACGAGTGGTGAGAATTATGAAGAGAATGATAGTTTTTCTAAAGTAACTATGAAAATTCAAATTTTTTGTCCATTAAATGAGTGGATAATTTGCGGCGAAACGTTGCGACCTTTTGAATTAATCTCAGAAATAAAGAAATCTCTCTCTGGAAAGAGAATTAATGGTTTAGGAACTTTAAAAATAAGAGGTTTTAAATTAATAACTTTAACCGACGAAATGGGTTGTTATGAATTGGAGTGTGGTTTTAATGAATTTAGTTGATAAATTAACAACTAAAGAGATAGAGTTACAAGCATTCTACAATATACCTTCTCCTTTTTTAGACATTTGTAAAGTTCATTGTTTTACTTTGGGTGAAATTATTGAAGTCGGATTAAATTATTATAATCGACTATTAACCATACTCACCTTAAATATAGAGGAGCTGGAATTAAAAGAAGTTCCGAAAGAGTTCTCCATTTTTGAATATCTTCTTGAGAGTGCTGAAAATGATGAAATTTTTTATCTTGAGTTTCTAAATGCACTAGAGTTCTTTATAAAAGAACAGATTTATATTCTTCCGAATCAAATAGTGGTTGGAAACCCACAAGAAAAGAAAATCATAGATAAACACAATTTCGATATTTTTCAAAGAATATTAAGAATACAAAATGCTAGGATCGAAGTACAAGAAGATATTCCAGAAAATGAAAGCGAAACAGCACGAAAATTTCGCTTATTGAGGGAAAAAAGAGAGGCTGTAAAAAGAAAACAAGAACAAAAGAGTTCAAAAAAACAAAAACTATTAGATTTAATTCAAATAGGAGAGACGTATGGGATTGAGACTAAAAAACAAACTCTATGTTCATTCTATGGGTTAATAGATAGAAAATCAAAAAAAGTAAAATATGAACAAGATTATCTCGCACTACTACAAGGTTGTAAAGACATAAAACTTGAAGATTGGCGAGAATAGGAGGGAAAAATGGGAATATTTGATAAACAGGGTATCAAAGAAGTAGCAAATGTTACACTATGGGAGATTGACCGAGTGAATGAAACATTTGAGACACAAAGAACAATTAAGATTTCGGCAGCATTAAAGGCTGTAATAAGAACTACAACAGTATACCCTCTTGTTGATGGTATTGGCTCTGATGAAGGATTTCAAGCATATGTTTTTGACAAGGCAGATATATTACGAGGGGCGGCTTATCCAATAGTAAAAGCAGCTCAATCAGCTTTTACTTATAGTACAACTTCTGGTGCTGGTGCTGATATGACGGTTACTGAAATAGTTGCCGCAGGTGTTACACTTACTTTACCAGATGGTGTTGCAATTAACGACATTACTTTGACAAATGGTACAACTCTAATAGAAAGCACTGAAGAAGTTATTGGTACATATGTATATTCAGGAATAGCTGAATTCACTTATAATACAACCGATAATCATCAGTTTTCATATGAAGAACAAGTTCTACAGCTTTTTGCAAAGAATGAAAATATCATAAGAAAAAATGGAGCTAGATTTACTTTTGAAAATGGACAATTTGGAGCGTTAACTTTTAGTGATAGTTTTGCAGTTAGTCCAAATTCAAGTGAGAAGTTAGTAGCTCTTGGTATAACTGGGCGTTTAACTCAAAACACTTATTCTTTGGAAGAAGTTATGTCTACTATTAATCAATTAACGACCTCGTATATTGCAAAGGGTTACGATATAACTTATAATGACTATGCTAATTTAAGTGTTGAAAATGAAATGGGCTATTTCAATCCAACTTTCTTAGGCACTACATTTAATAGAATTGGAGATGGTGATTATACAATTGGTACAGCCTATCCGGGAGCATTAACAAACGTAGACAATAGTCTTAATTTAGCAACAATGTGGGGAAGTGGTGAACACTTATCTATTAATGCAGCAATCGACGCCCTAAGACAAAGATTGCAAATAATTGATTCAATGGACGAAAGTATGGTTAGTGGAATAGACTCTGTTTCTGGTGGCTATCTAGTTAATACTATCGGTACTGTTAATCTAACTGATGCAAATGGCGTGTACACTTATTCAATTGGATCGGAGACATCTGGTTATGATTTAGAATCTGTGATAGCAAAGTTGCAGGAAATTGCGGCGGCTAACGAAGATGCTACTGTAACGTTAACATCAAATGGAACAGCATCAAATAGAGCTGTGTATGTTTCTACACTAGGGGCAACAGAAACTGGAGTTGGAGCACAGATGTATCTTTTGAAAAATAGAGAGTACAGAAATTTAGCAATAGATAAAACTGGTTTGTTCTCTTTTGAGGATAAAAAAGGAAATGTAGTGTACTACAGAGATCCAATTTTCAAAGGAAAAGAATATTTAGCTTTAACTATAATAGGTGACAAAGGATTAATATTCGTAGCAAATAAAGCTGGAAAACAAACAAATTCTAAATTAGCTTGGATGATAAAGGAGACTAGTTTCATAACAGATAGTCAGGCTAAAACTTTAACTGAAAAAGGAATTATTCATACTGTACCATTAAACATAAATGGAGAATTAGTAGATTGCACTTGTACAGTTTCTGAATTTAAAATAAAGAAAATCAATAAACCAAGTATTAAATATATTCCAGTATTGTTCTTAGATACGTTGAAAGTTTCAACAATAGAACAAACAGCTGAAGAATCTGAGGCTACTGGTGGACAGGGTGATTCAACCTTAATCTCTTGGGATTTCAAGAAGAGTATTACATTAAATTTAGAGGACGCTCTTTATTCACCAGCATCAATGTCAGTAATGTTAGGTTCTGGCGGCAATAAATTTGCCAATGGTATTTTAAAATTAACAAAATTAGACAGAACAGAAAAAGCGGTAGCCACTAAAACATTCGTTGTTCCTTCTGGAAACAGTTTAGGAGTACCTTCTGAAGGTGAAAATACAGCAGCAACAGTTTATATTGACCCTATGACAATGAAACCTTATGAAGATGGAACTCCAATTGTTGAAGGCGAATTATACTTAAAGTTTACAAGAACCATTGCTGAGGTTAATCAATCACTTGGTGATACAATAGAAATTTCTGCTGAAAAGTTCCCCGGAACTTACAGAATTACTGGAGAAACAATGTCAGTAGATCAACTAACTGGACGCGAAAAGCGTTTACAATTCGAAGTTCCTAGAGCTAAGATGAAGTCTGAACAAACAATAAATCTAGAAGCTTCTGGTGACCCAACAGTGTTCTCTATGGCAATGAAAGTTTTAAGACCAGAGGATGGTAGAATGGTTAAATTAAACTCTTATGAAGTAGAATTAAACGAAACTGATGGTTCAACAAAAGTTAAAGGAACAGCATTGTTAAATTCAGTAGATGAAGCAGAGATGTTTAAAGTTGCGGCGGCAATCGAGAACGATGATGATGAGATCGTAGGAAAAACAGAATATTGATATTAATATAAGGAGTGAAGGATATGGAAGCATGGGGCATTATGAACGTTAAAAATGCTACCATATACTCCCTTAGTCAAAATGAGGGTGGGAGCAATTTACTTGTTCCTACTCTCTTTTTAGACTCTTTGAAAGTTAGTGATATTAGTCAAAATGCGGGGAGTATTATATGGGCGGCCGCAAAAGAAAAAGGATTGATAGGTTGGTCAAATCCAAAATCAATTTATTCACTTTCTATGGAAGATAGTCTTTTTTCTATTGGTAACTTAAATTTAACGCTAGGACGAGAATTTTTTAAAAATTTAATTAATGGTAAAGAATCCTATGAAACTAATCCATTAAAATTAGAAAATATAAGAGAAATTGATCCAATTATTGTAAACCATGGTAATGTGGAACAATTATTAATAAATAATGAGGATATTGAAAATTTTATTATAGAAGATTATTGCAATAAAACTAAGGAAAGTTTCAAATGGCGTATTAAAATTGATACTTTTACAAAAACTCTTTTTTTAATACCAGAAAGAATATATAAAAGAAATAATGGTTACGTAGAATTTGACTTTGATTACTATCCAATTTACTGTAAAATTACAATAGCTGACTCTTATCAGTATGTTATTAATTATAAATTAAAAAACGGAGATTTTATTAGAGTTTTCTTTAATGATAATATTACAATTTCTAAAAAAGTTAATGAAGAATGGATTGAAACAAATGAATATTCTACAAGTGTTTTTGAAAATATTCAAGCTCAAATTTCATTTAATTCTAATAATGAAATGCTGTATTATATTATAAATAAATATCCCACCATAATAAATAACTTTGGGAAAATTGAGTGTTATACAGATTTAAATTTTAATCCATTAAATGATTTTGATGTTCTTTTAAATGGGGAAAAAATTTTAAAGCACGTCTTAATAGAAAATAAAAATAGGGAAGGATTATTGATGCCGGCGGGCGAATTATCTGGATTTTATAGGGTCGTTTTCAATATTATAACGAAAGATAAGAATGATAAGGAAACAAAACAGCAAATTATTTTCGATAGATGTTTGTTAAAAAATGAATTTGACTTGACCTTATCTACAGAGCCAAGTAAAATTAAACTTGGTTTAGAAACAAGTGAAGAACCAATAATAAATAATTATTAAGGAGGTTTACTAAATGGGAATTTTTGAACAATATGGTATCAGAGATGTAGCTAATGTTACTTTATATAGTATTAAAAAGAATGAAAATGGCGATTTAAAATACATTCCAGTTTTATTTCTAGATACTTTAAAACTATTCACAACAGAAAAAACAGCACAAGAAGTTTACGCTACCGGAGGCCAAGGGAACAATCAATTAATAGGTTGGGACTTTGGAAAAGACATTAAGTTAAATATAGAAGATGCTTTATTTACACCAGCATCCATGTCTTTAATTTGGGGTAGTAAGTTCAATTCTAAAAATCAAACAATGCAAGTTGAATTAGTAGATCAAAATTTAACATCAACAAAAGCTTTAATTACAATAAATGAAATTGTAGATTAGAAGTTAGTTTTAATATGTGCGTTTCGCCATAGATTGCTTTAGCAATTTTACAAAACTAACGAAATAGTCCCTTCATACCGTGAGGTATGTCGAGAACCCTTTGAATTGCTGGAAACTCCTTAGAGCTAATAAACTACAACATAAGATGA
>CAYYEN010000199.1:0-5927 GCA_964470795.1 uncultured Spirochaetaceae bacterium
CCTGGATTTATAAAAGTGCCCATAATTCTCTCCTTTTTATCAAATATAACATCAAAATTAGAAGTTAGCATATTCATTACCCCTCCCTTACTCCATTGTGAACACTTCAATATTAGAAATTGAAATCTTTAAAATTAGATTTTGTTGCTATCTTTTTATCTTTTTTGTAGTATGGTCTTATGCAAAACGTATTAACGATTCAAGATTTATCTTGTTATAGTAAATCGAGTTTAAATATAGCGCTTCCTGTCTTTGAAGCGGCAAGGCTTGGTTGTACTATTTTACCCACAACTCTTTTATCCTCTCAAACTGATGGTTGGAGCAACTTATATAGCACTTCTTTAACAGCTCAAGCTCTTTCTATCACTCAGGTGTTTGATAGTGAAAATATCAAGTTTAATGCGCTTCAAGTGGGGTATTTATCTGGAAAAGATGATGTTGCTCTTATTACTTATGTTTTGCAAAACCTATTAGAGCCTAACGCCTTAAAAGTCTTGGACCCAGTCTTAGCGGATAATGGGTTCTTTTATGGAGAAGACCGATTAGAGTTAGTCCCTCAATTAGTTAAGCTCCTTCAACACTTTGATCTTATTACACCTAATTATACTGAAGCTTGTATCTTAACAGAAACTCCTTATGAAGAAGGGGAGTTATCACTTACTTGTTGTGAAAAGCTAGTAGATGGATTAAAAGAAAGAGGCGCAAAAGAAGGGGTAATAACCTCAGTGAAGACTGGTAATGGGCATTGCAATATAGCTTTTGATAAAAATGCTATTTATTATATTCCTTATCATGTACTAGACTCTTCTTATCCTGGCACTGGTGATCTTTTCTCGACCTTACTGACTTCCTTTTTACTAAAAGGTGAAAGCTTAAAGAGTGCAACTAAAAAAGCCACAGAGCTTACAACTACTGCAGTTCGATATTCTAAAGAGTGTAAGAGAGAATATAAAAATGGGGTATTGCTTTACCCTGTATTAAAAGCCTTAATTGAGGAGGGAGTATGAAACTATTATTTGTCGCCTCAGATAAAGCAGAGGCATCAGTCTTTCCACCATCTTGTCAATTTGTCTTTACCGGAGTTGGTTTAGCTTTATCTGGTGTAATTTTATCTAAAGCAATTTGCGAGTTTAAACCTGATGTGGTCATAAATATTGGCTCTGTCGGCTCCATTAATCATGAAATAGGCTCTGTGCTTCAAATAAAGAGTATTTATAATTTAGACCAAGATTTAACTTGTTATCATGTACCACCTTGCACAACCTTAAAAGCAGATAGAGGTATGTTAGGCGAACTAACTATAGCAAAAGAAGGCTTTGTATTAGGTTCTTCTTCAACTTTTGCATCTGTTGTAACTCCTCTTATGAAAGACCTTCATTTAGATGCTTGTGATATGGAAGCTTATAGTGAAGCGCTAGCTTGTAAAGAATATGGAATTCCTTTTTATTCTTATAAAGTAGTTACAGATCTCATTGGTATTCCAACAAAGCTTAAAGAGTATAAGAAACAACTCTCTCTCTTTAAAAAAGAGTTAGTGAGTGTGGTCCTCCAGCAGTTTGACCTCTAAGGGAAATTCTTCAGCTAGAGGGCGAGTTGCAAGCCTTGAGACGACATCATTTAAGACCTCTTGCTTATCTGTAATTAAGTCTTCGCCCATTTTAGAAAGTTTTTGAAGGCTTTCACTTCTAATATCATCAAGTTTTATCTTTTCCCCCTCAAATTCCTTCCATATTCTTATGTATTCAGTATTTGGAAGCGCAGAGGCGGCGATATCTGCCATTTCTAGTTGTGCATTTGAATAGATTTTAGTAATAGGCTCAGCCCAGCCTGCAAGGCCTCCACTAAGTTGTGTAACATCAAGACTTAACTTTGGAGACAGCGTGGACAGTGAGAGAAGGTGAAATTTCTTGCAGTTAGGATAAAGCTTTCTTGCTTCTTGGTAGGCAAGAATTACAGGATTATTTGCAATAAGGCCACCATCAAGCAAAGCTGTATTTTCTATCTTAGATGGTGAAAAATACATAGGTGCTGCACTGGTAGCTCTTAGAGCATCTCTTATAAAGATAGAGTTATTTTCATAACTTTTAAATAAGTAAGGAGTACTACCTTTTGGGTTATAGGAGACTATTAATGTTGGAATAAGTAAGTCGTTAAGCATGCCCGCTTGAAAGGTTCGATGTAAGAAGAATTCAAAACTGCTTTCGTTGTATTTTTCTGAAAATAATGAACCAAAGAGTTTCATCTTAGGCTCAAAGATATCTTTACCATGTTCCATATAAAGCTTTTGAATTTGACTTATTTCAACTCGCTGTGGAATCTCACCTAAGAAAATCTTTTTTTGTTGTTTAAAGAGATGTTTTTCAGTTTTATAAACTTTGACGTTATCACCAAGTTCACGATGTAAAAGAGAGGTATCAAAAATAGGTGCGGATAAAACTGCTGCTATAATACCACCTGTTGAAGTACCTGCTATTAAGTCGAAATGGCTATAAAGTGGACGCTTATCTCCTTTTTCTTTTAAGGCTTTATCTAGATAGTCGAGTATAAGGGACGGAATTATTCCTCTAATTCCACCGCCATCGATGGATAATATCCATCTTTCCTCTTCTTCTTCGATTTTTACAATTTTCCATTTACTCATATGGCTAAAGATTGATATATTCTTGTCAGAGGGTCAAGATGTTGTATGAGAATTGTCAATTATGTCCAAATAAGTGTGGGGTTAATAGAAACCTTGTAAAAGGAATTTGTGGCCAAACAAGCCAAGTAAAAATTGCTTGGGTGGGACTTCACCGTGGAGAAGAGCCGCCAATTACTGGTAAAAATGGGTCAGGTATGATCTTCTTTTCTGGCTGTCCCTTACACTGTGCATACTGTCAAAATCATCAAATTAGTAAAAAAGAAGACGCTGTAGGTTTTACGATTACTGATGAAGAACTCGCTACTCTTATGCTCGAACTTCAAAGCTTTGGCGCAACTACTCTTAATTTAGTAACTGGTACTCATTTTATCCCTTCTATTATAAAAGCTTTAGAGCTGGCTAAAAAGAAAGGCTTTAAGCTACCAGTGGTTTGGAATAGCTCTGGATATGAAAGTGTGGAAGCCTTAGCTTTAATCGACCCTTATATAGATTTATACCTACTGGATGTTAAAACACTTTCGCCAGAGGTCGCAGTTAAGTTTTGTGGTAGAGAAAAGTATGTTGAAGCAATTAAGCCGGTCGTCAGATATTTAGCCAAAACTCATCCTATAACAGATATGGATAAGCTTAAAGGGGTACTTGTGAGACACTTAGTGTTTCCAGGTACTATGGATGCAACTTTTTATTTTCTCTCTTGGTTTGCAAAGCATTATAAAGAGAACTTTTTACTCTCGCTAATGGTTCAATTTGTGGACCCTAAAGGAATGGTATTTCCTAAAGTAAGCGAGGCTGAGTACAATAGGTTGCTCACCTTATTAGATGAATTAGATCTTGATGGTTTTGTACAAGAGATAGGGGATGAAGATAAATGGATTCCCGATTTTACTCAAGATTGTCCTTTTCCTCATCCCTTTGCTGTTGTACTACCCTACTTTTTAGAACTAAAAAATAGTCGTTCCTAAATACTCTTGGCCGTTTAAGATAGCCATGGTATTTTCGATGTTTCTTCCATCGGCACAAATAACTTTCATACCTTCTTCGCTTGCGATTTTTGAAGCAATTGGATCGAAAGGAGTATTCTTACCAGGTACCCATTCATCTCCTACAATCTTTCTAAAATCTGCCCAAGCGATAGTATCGATAGGGGTGGCTGTAGGATCGAGTTTAGGGTCAGCTGTATAAACTTTCTTAATATTTGATAAGTTTATAATTAGTTTTCCACCAAATTTCTTTGCAAGGTATACTGCATCCGTATCTGTTGAAAAGCCTGGCTTCCAACCAGCTGCGACTAATACTTGTCCATCAAAAGCAAAATTATCAGTTGGGTTAATAACTAACTCATTATTGCTGTAATCTGAAAAGATTGCATTAACAAGGCTGCCATTTAAATGAGTTGCTTTAATACCTAGCCAATCTTGTGCATTTGCACTAGCTTTGGGATTAACCTGTCTTAAAGCATTCTGATAGATTCTTGCTGGCGCTCCACCACCACACACCAATATAATTTTTCTCGATTTATCTTCATCTAGATAGGAAGAAATTGCACTTTTGAATTTATTTAAAAACTCAATATCTACACCGTCCGGTGCAATTATTGAACCACCTAAAGATAACACTGTTAAATTGCTCATAACGCCTCCAATTAAAGAATACCATAGAAGTGAAAATAATTAAATTAATCCTTTTGCACTTTTTTCTCTATATATTATAGGAGGCTATATGAATCATTTAAATAGCATTTTGTTAGAAGGAGTGGTTACTAATGACCCAAAAGTAGTATTAACCTCAGCTTTAGGTAACTCATTAGTAAAATTTTCAGTTGCAAATGATAGATTTTATTATGATAAAGATCATAATTTACAATCTACTACTTTGTTTATCGGAATACAGGCTTGGGGAAGGCTTGGAGAGCAAACCCAATCTTTTATTGAAAAAGGAATGTTAGTGAGAGTTGTTGGAAGACTTAGACCTATTAAATTTAAAAGAAAGGATGAATCTTTAGTAGATACCTTTGAAATAGTCGCTCAACATATCGAATACAAGAAACGTAGAGCTAAAAAGGAAGAAGTGGAAGAAAAGGAAGATGATAATGAACTAGTCACCTTAGATGGCGATTTAGAAGAATGTGTAGAAGAACCTCTAATTCTTTATGATTATGAAGGTTAACTAAAAGATTACGTCCCCAGTAAACAATTGGGGGCGTTCCTTTTTTTAAGGTTGATATTCTATATTGGTGTTTTGTTCACCAAAAGAACTTGTTCTTGTTTCTGCAATATAAAAGTCGAACGCACTATTAGTATCGAAATCATTTTGAGCACGCCTGCATATTGTACGTGTACTTGTAGCCTTTTCACTGTTGATAGGCTCTCCGGTCCAATAACCCTTTTTAATTAAGTAATTATAGCTTTTTTCTAGTTCAGCCTTACCAAATTTGCTAAAGGTTGTGGCAGTATTAGAAATATATACAAGAGCATCAAGTATAGTGCCTTCTCCTAGTGGTGTATCGTAGAGTAAGCACATTCCATTAGCTTGTGGAAACCCTTCTTTCAATTTTGCTTCTAAAATAATTACATTTTTACTCTCTAATAACTTTCTCACTTCCGAATTCGGATTACTATTTATGTATATAACAATATATTGCCCCTTAATTATTTCAAGGTTTGGAAAGGAATAACAAATACTTTCATAGTTGGTAACTGCATTTCTTATGCATAACCCAGATAAATTTCCTGAGCTTCTTGCTTCAAGTTCTATACGGTTAGGTTGTGTCTCAGTTCCTCTAGATAAAAACTCATTTATAACCAGTTCTGGAATGTTTGTGTTCTTTCCTCTAATGCCTACTGCTAAAGAAAGTGTGTTTTGAGCTTTGTCTTGGACCGCAAGATGAATTGGATACTCATGGGTTATTGGAAGATTCTCTTTAAAAATTAATTGAAGTTTATTACCGTTTTTGATGCAATTTGTGACTTTGTTATCACCACTTTGGTAGGATAGTACTTGAACTTGCTCGGAGAAAATAAACTCCACTTTGTTCTCACTTATGCTTTTTATGTTGAGAAGTTGAGGTAGTGTGTTATCACTGTTTAATAAGCAATTGATAACTTCTTTTGGAGTTGGAGTGCAACTTGTTAGCAATAAAATTAGTAATATTATTAATTGTTTCATATATAGTCTAGAAAAATATCTTTAAAAACCTTTATTATTTGATATTAAAGAGGTGGTTTCATGGCAAAACTTTGGCAAAAAAATTATTCAATCGATAGTTTAATGGAATCGTTTACAGTAA
>CAYYEN010000200.1:0-5891 GCA_964470795.1 uncultured Spirochaetaceae bacterium
GAAGTTCTATAAAAGATGCAGTCTATTTCCAAATAATCGACAATGCTTCAAATGTAGTTTTAGATAGCAAATTTTCACGTGGCTAAATCTTTTGGGTATGCCTCCTCTCAGAGGCATATCCTTTTCTTTATTTAGACTTTTCAAGAATAATAAAACCTGCTTTAGTTAAAGCTTCACAGACTTGATGAATATGTGAAAAATCACGAGTTTCAAGTCCCAAATTCAAAAGACATTTAGTAATCCCTGAGCGTGCAGTTTCTCTATCATGTAAGACAGACACAACGTTAGCACCTTCTTGTGCAACGATGTGGGAAATATCAGCAAGTTGATAAGGTTTATCTTGAACTTCAAAAGTGAGAGAAACTGAACGTCCTTGCATTGCAAGTCCTCTAGAAATTACACGAGATAAAATCTTAACATCGATATTTCCACCAGAGACCAAACAAACTGTCTTCTTACCATTTAAATCTATTTTACCACTTTGAGCCGCTGCAAGAGGAACTGCACCAGCGCCTTCTGCAATAAGCTTCTGCTTTTCCATAAGGGTTAAGATAGCATTAGCAATCTCATCATCTGTTACAGTTACTATTTCATCCACATACTTAGAGCAGTAGTTAAAGGTATTATCTCCTGGGCGTTTTACAGCAATACCATCAGCAATGGTATTAACGTTATTAAGGGTTTCAATCTTACCATCTTTAATAGCTTGTAACATACTTGGAGCGCCAGAGGCTTGAACTCCTATAATCTTACAATCTGGTTTTAAGGCTTTTACTGCATAGGCCAGTCCTGAAATAAGACCACCTCCACCTATTGGAACAATTATTTGATCAACTTGCGGGCATTGCGTTAAGATTTCAAGCCCAATTGTACCCTGCCCGGCAATTACCTCATCATCATCAAAAGGATGAATCATAGTTCTACCGGTTTCTTTTGCAATAGTTAGAGCTCTTTGATAAGCATCATCATAAACGCCTGGTACTAATTCAACTGTAGCACCATAGCCACGAGTTGCCTCTACTTTAGAAATAGGAGCACCTTCTGGAATGCAAATTAAGGCATCGATATTTTGTCGCTTTGCCGCAAGTGCTACGCCTTGAGCATGGTTGCCCGCAGAACAAGCAACTACACCTTTTTTCTTACTTTCTTCGGATAACGTGCTCATTTTGTAATAAGCACCACGTACTTTAAAAGAACCGGTAATCTGAAGGTTTTCGGTCTTGATGTAGACATCATCGTTAGGAAACATACGAGGTGCACGAAGTAAGTCAGTGCATCTAGCAACTTCCTTTAAAACGAAGGATGCTTTGTAAATAGAATCTAAGTTCAACATATAAAAACAATACTACTATTGAAAACTCTTTTCTAGGAGTTTTGTAAATATTAGAGTATCTTAAATATATGAAAATAACATTTATTTACCATTCCGCCTTTCTAGTTGAAACAGATAAAGTAGCCCTTCTGTTTGACTACTTTAAGGGCGAGCTTCCTAAAATTGATAAACCGCTATATGTTTTATCTTCGCACTTTCATCAAGACCACTTTTCACCAGTTATCTTTAACTTACCCGCAAAAGGTTATTATCTATCAGATACTATCAAGCAAAAACAGGTAAGAGAAGATAAGTTGGCTATCACTCAACGGCTTCATGTAAATGAAACGGTAAAGAATGAGTATTTTAAGTTTAAGACTTTAGGCTCAACAGATAGTGGTCTTTCCTTTCTAGTAGAGCTAGAGAATAAAGTCTTTTACCATGCAGGAGATAATAATGTTTGGTACTGGGATGAGAATGATAAAGAAATGCTCAATGCCTTCAATAAGAATATTGAAGCAATTAAAGCACTCGATTTCGCCTTCTTCCCAGTAGATCCAAGACTGGAAGCTCATTCTTTTGATGGCATTAAAGCCCTAGTTGCCAAAACTAAGGTTAATACTGTTTATCCTATGCATATGTGGGAACAATATGAGATAGTTAAAACTTGCCAGGAAGAGATGAAAGAGCAATGTATTGTTAAACAAATTACAGCACCGCTTTGGTGCGAGGAGATTTAGTATGGAATTTCGTTTTGCACACAACAACTTCAATGTTGTAAATTTAGAAAAGTCGTTAGCCTTTTACAAAAAAGCTTTAAATTTAACAGAACAACGAAGAAAAGTATCTGAAGATGGCTCTTTTATTATCGTCTTTTTAACAGATGGAGAGAGTAAGCATCTACTAGAGCTTACTTGGCTAAAAGATTTTGCTAAACCTAAATATGATTTAGGAGATGAAGAGTTTCATTTAGCTTTTACTGTTGATGATATAAAAGAGGCACTTAAGCTTCATCAAGAGATGAACTGTGTCTCTTTTGTTAACGAGAAGATGGGTATCTATTTTATCACCGACCCAGATGGCTACTGGATAGAAATCATTCCACAAAAGAAATGAAGATAATAACACCCTCTTTTTTACGGAGGGTGTTTTAATCTTTACATTAGTTGTAAGCCGATAGAATTGGCTTCTTTAATTATTTCATCAGTCCAAACTGAGGCTTGAACTTCACCGATGTGTGCTTTCTTAAGTAAGAACATACACAGTCTCGATTGTCCAATACCACCACCGATAGTTTGTGGAATTTCGCCAGCTAGTAATCTTTTGTGCCAGTAAAGGTTAGCTCTCTCTTCCATATTTCTTTCTTTTAACTGAGAAAGCATAATTTCTTTATTAACACGAATACCCATACTTGAAAGCTCTAAAGAATCCTCTCTTACCGCATCCCAAACAAGGATATCGCCATTTAAGCCTTTATGACCATTTCCAGTGTCTGTGGACCAGTCATCATAGTCTGGTGCACGACCTGAGTGTGGCTCGCCGTTAGCAAGCTTTGCACCAATACCAATTAAGAAGACCGCTTTATACTTTTTAGCAAGCGCTACTTCTCTTTCTTTAGCATCAAGGTCTGGGAACATTGCAAGTGCATCTTCTGCATGAATGAAAGTAATCTCTTCTGGAAGAATTGGAGTTAAATTAGTATAAGTTTCATGTACTAAAAATTCAGTTCTTCGTAAACATTTATAGATTTCTGTAACTGCATTGAGTAAGAAAGCAAGGTTTCTTTCTTTTTCGCTCATTACTAATTCCCAGTCCCATTGGTCTACATAAATAGAGTGAATAGCATCGATATCATCATCTGGACGAATTGCATTCATATCGGTATAAAGGCCAAGGCCTGGTTGAATATCATAATCTGCTAAAGCCATTCTCTTCCATTTTGCAAGAGACTGAACAATTTCCATTTTCTGATTATTAAAATTACCAACTTCAAAACTGACAGGTCTTTCAATGCCATTTAGATCATCATTGATACCACTACCCTTAGCTACGAATAGAGGACTTGTTACACGTGACAGGCGTAAAGCACCAGATAACTCTCTTTCAAAAGTATCTTTTACAAGCTTTATCGCTCTTTCAGTTTCTCTTACAGATAATACTGGTTGATAAGAAGAGGGAAAGTATTTCATTTATAACTCCTAATGAATAGATATTACCCTAAAAGAGAGGGATAAAAAAGTAGTTTTAGTAAATATTGTACATTTATTGAATATCTAAAAAAATTACAAGAAATCAATATTTTTTACCAGTTATATCTATATTATATCAAATTTTATTTACATCATCTTAACAATTTAACTATTGACTATCTTATAACATTAGTACATATTTAAATTGAAATAAAGGAATAAATAAAAATGCAAAAAATTGATATGCACCTAATCTTGACTTCTACTAATGGATTGTTCAATGAAAAACAAGTTCCGGCCCTTTATGTTCAAATTCAAAGACACAGAGGGTTACTCGAAAGACAGCTCAACAAACAGATTACTTTTTCGTCTGCAGTTCACTCTTGGATGGAAAACTATTTCCAACCAATTTGTCAAATTGCACAAAGTAAAGGCTTAAGTTTTGCTTATCCTGAAAAGAGTTTAGCCCAACGCTATTTCCTAGTTTGCGCACAGCTTGAAAAACAACAAAACAATAATCTTAAGGAAGCTGAGATGTGTTTAATTAACAACACCACAACTCCAATTCGAAAGTTTATTGCTAAAACTATTGCTTAATTGGCACAAAGAGATGAAAGCACTCTCTCGATTGCCTCTTTGCTTACGAGCTTTCTTGCAACCTCTATTGCAAAATCGAGGCTGTAGTAAGCGCTTTTAGCAGTAATTATATTATTACTAACAACTACATTATCTTGAGAAAACTCAATAAAGGGACACCAAGAGGCAACACTTGGATGACAAGTGGCCTTCTGTCCTTCTAACAGTCCAGACTGCCCTAACACTAAAGCGGGAGCTGCACAAATTGCACCAATTATTAAGTTTTGAGAATTCTCAATTAAACTTTGAAGGAAGGGAAAAGAGGCAATAAGGTTCTTTGTCCCCTTTAGCCCTCCTGGTATAATTAGCGCATCATAGTTTGCCAAATCAATTTTATCAAAGGTTGTATCTGCGCTAATCTTAACTCCATGGCTGGTAACAAGGGTTAAAGAAGTTAAGCTGCAGAGGGTGACTTCTACTTCTTTGGTACGTCTTAAGATATCGATGGGAGCAAACGCTTCCATTTCTTCAAACCCGTCAGCTAAAATAACTAAAGCACTCTTCATAGAATATCGACAACTCCACCATTTTGTTTTGCTTTTCTCAGTAGTTGGGCACCATGAAGAATAATTCTTTCAGTCTCCTCCCAACCTATGCAAGAATCTGTTACAGATACGCCATATTTAAGATTATTAGAATCTTCACAAATTTTCTGGTTTCCTTCAAAAAGGTTACTCTCTAACATAAAGCCTCTAAGCGACTTCTCACCCCAAACTCTTTGGTCGAGTACTGAACGTAAGACTCTCTTTTGTCTTCTAAAGTCCTTTCTGCTATTAGCATGTGAACAATCGACGATAATTGCTGGATTCATCTGTAGTGCTTCCATCTTAGTGCGTGCAAGCTCTACATCATCTTCATAGTAGTTAGGCGATTGGTCTCCACCTCTAAGTATTAAGTGAGAACAATCGTTACCAGTAGTTCTTAACACTACGGTATCACCTTGTTTATTGATACCAATAAAAGAGGCAGGGTTTGCTGCGGTCTTTACTGCATTAATCGCATTGGTAAGGTCTCCTGAGGTACTGTTTTTAAAACCTACTGCAACAGAGAGTCCACTTGCAAGGTTTCTATGAGTTTGGCTTTCTGTAGTTCTTGCACCTATACTTGCCCAACTCATCAATTCATCAATATACTGAGGAACAATTGGATCTAAAAACTCACAACCAACTGGCAATCCTAAAGAAGAGATATCGATTAAGAGCTTACGAGCAACGCAAAGTCCTTTTTCAATATTATAAGAACCATCCATATCAGGATCTAATATAAGACCTTTCCAGCCTAAGATAGTTCTTGGCTTTTCAAAATAGGTACGCATTACAACGAAGAATTCATCCTCTACAGATTTTGCAAGCTTTTGTAGTTTAGCAGCATATTCTATAGCTGAGTCTGGGTTATTTATTGAACAAGGTCCAACAATAGCTAGCATTCTACTATCGCGCCCTTGAATAATATCATTAACAGATTGTCTATAAGAGCGAATAGAATCGATAAGTGTTGAACTTACTGGGTACATCTCACTAATTTGAGAAGGCGACTTTAAGCTGATAATTTGGTTAATTCTTACATCTTGTGCGGGTATACTTTGTTTTTCCATGAAAGAAGTTTATCAAAATAAGAATAAGAAGGAAAGGGAAACTATCCTTTTTCTTCTTATCTTCTGACAAATTAATCTTTTTAAGAAAAATTGATTGACTTAATTGTCTCCTAAGCTGATATAAGCTCTGTGATCACAATAAACTATTGCATACTTTAAG
>CAYYEN010000201.1:0-5881 GCA_964470795.1 uncultured Spirochaetaceae bacterium
ATTGGTTATAATCCACGAACCAAAACTTTCATTACTGATATCCCGATCGACGAAGGTTCCGGCGCAAAAATGGAGTGTAAGATAAAATTCAAACTCTCTGGTGATGCACAATTTGTTCCAAAGACAAAAACTATTGAGATTCCTATTAAGGAGCTTCTCGGTAATAGTGATCTTGTGATAAGCACAATTAAGCATGAAGAAGGACACTTCTACATATCATTGGATCGTGGACATTTTAACCAGGATTTCGAACGTGCTGAAAAGCTCGTCAATAAGTACGGAAAATATCTTCCTGACCATGAAAATGCGCGTGAAGAATATGTCGCTGACAAGTATGCAGCTGATACTGCTGGTGTGGAAAGCATGGTTAAGAATTTAAAAGCTTCGGGTTTTCAAATTCGCCGAAATGCTGCAAAGACCAAAAAGAAATTATCAGATAAACGTATCCGGAAGTTATTCGGTAAATACAAATGGCACGCTCAACAAATCATAAATGGAAAAGACCTCGACAATTTAGAGTCTTGGGAAAAAGAAAACTATGAAATGGTTGAAGCATTAGAAAGGTACCATGATGATATAGTACGCGGTGGTGATGATTTTCTTAGAGGTTTGCAGTCACTCATGGACAAATTAGCTTATAAAGCTGCTGAAAAATACGGCGGCCCACATTTGGATGCCGGCGCTGGATTTTATGCATTACCACTTAATGCACGTGACGATAATTTTCGTAAAAACAATAAAAACACTGAGGGTACAGAGAATCCTCTTACTTTAATGACGAAAACCATGCGAGAGATACATGAAAAAGATAAACAATATAACATAAGGTATCTTGAAGACATTAGGGAAGAAGCTAGAGAGATAAAGGCAAAATTACGAGAAAGATACGCTAAAATCAAAAATGACAGCAGATACAAAAATGATCCAGCTCGTATGCAACAGGCTCTTGAAACTACTAAGCGTGTCGCCCAGGTAGAACTTGATAATCTGAAGACTGAGTATATATCAGTGAAGAGACAAGTCGCACCACTTACTAAGAAAATGGATTTCATGATGAAAGTTGTTCTCGAACTCAAGAATTTGTTGATAGAACGAATTGATTACAGTGTTGCGCTCTTTGACAACGGTATCAAAGCGAGAATTGCATATATCCGTAAATATGCAAACAAACCTAAAACAGAATCTGCTACATACCGTTTGCGTGATCCTTTCTTTACTGAATCATATAAAGACACAGAAATCGGTTATAAATTCAAAGAGGAATGTGGTGCTGGATGTATTAATGCAAATCCTTCCGCAGGTGGTAATGTAAATGTTGCAATGGAAGAATCCGAACCTGTGGTTCCTGGAGATCCTAATACTGTACCAAAACCAGTAATGTCATCTGGTTCCGACATACAGGAATCTGATTCGCCTGTTGAAACACCATCAGTTACTCCGCCACCAATGAACAACACGGCTGGTGAACCAAATGGTGGTAAAAAGATGAAACCCGAAACTCCCGATGATCTCAATTCATCACCTGATACTGCGGATACACATGCTCCTATAATGTCTGCAGTAAAGATGGAAAGTTTCCAGGAAGGGTTTGGTTTACTCCGTCCAAAGAAACTCAAAGCAATTGACATCCGTTCAATTGTATCATATGTGACGGTTGAAATGAATGCCATTAAAGATTCCAATGATCAGGCAATGTTATCAGGATATGTATGCTCCAAATTGGAACTCATTGATTTCTACATCACGGTACTTGATACACATGATGATCGTTATGTGGTTCCACATTCACGTCAATATTTGGTTGATGGACAGAAACAACTTTCAGATCTGCTTACACAGATATTGAAGATCCGTCCAATCAATCGTGGTGATCGTGTTTGGAAAGCAATACTTTAAGGAGGGTTAATCATGTTTAAATCATCAATTGCAGAACTTATAAAATCAAACAAATCAGTATTTGAAGATATCAACAATGCATTTGATACCCATACTGATAATGCTGATTACACTATATTGGATTATAACAAAATCCTCACTGATATGTGTGATTATATCAACGGATATTTCAAGTATAAAGAAAATGGTGAAGAACAGTATGCAGATAAGTTGATGAGTTCAACACATCATTTCTATGATGAAATGTTTACAAACATCAAATATCGTACACCATTCCGTCTTACTGATATGAAGGATATCAATGAAAAGTTTTTGGTTAACACCAAGAAACTTCAAGCGTTACTTGATACTGATGTTGAGAAATCAACTGAAGAAAACTCAATGCTTAAGATGACTGACAATCAGTACAATAAACTGATGAAGGTTTACCGTGATGATTCCCAGATATATTTGCATTTGTTGACACGCAACACCAGATTCACCAAACCATTACCAACAAATCTTTATGCTGCATTCAATGATTATAGTACACCTGTGATTCATAGAATCAAAAAGGATAAAGGTGATTAATAATGAACATATCGGATTGCATTAATGATATAAAACTTTCACATGGTTTAAATGCAATCGCATTGCCATTCAAACAACCAGTTGAAGTTGTTCTTGCAGATATCATAAAAACATCAATACGTACGTTCTCTCGTTTTAAACCATGGATTCGTGAATGTTATGAATCCAGGTTGAATCTCATTGAGAAGTATCCAGGTTCCGGTGACCTTGGAATCTATATGTTACCTGCGGCAATAACAACAACAGAAGTGTTTACAGCAGCAGCATATTACGCATCCAGTAAATATCAAAGTGGTGAAGTTACATCAAACACATTCACAATTGGATCACCATTCGTTGGATTTGGTTCATACTATCCCCAGGATATATTGAATGCTGTTTCAACGGGTGCAGCAGTAAACAAATATGCGGGAATAACATCACAACCACAAACATCCCAATGGCAGGGTTATAATACTATCCAATTATTTGATATGCCTAAGGATGCATATATACATTTCATCGCAGAGTGTCAACATGATTTAACTGGTGAAACAATCCCCGAATCACAGGTTGAATCATTTATGCGTTTAGCAACTCTTGATGTTGAACGTACATTATATTCACAATTAAAGAATATGGTTAATGTCGGTTCAGCATACAAAGAGACACAACTCAAAATCGATGAATGGAGTGGTGCTGAAGCTGCACGTAATGAATTGGTTGAACAATGGCGTCAAACATTTCATCTCGATCGCATTGAAGACCTTGTACAGTTTTTCTAATCATATATTGGTGGGGATTAATCCCCACCAACATTTTATTGTGGTTGAACCCACAGGTAATTCCTGAGAAGGATTAAATTTTATTTAAGGAGGTATGATATTATGGGAAGCTTACTCACTCAAAGTCTTAAAATATTAAAAGACGCATCAATTCTTCAAGGCAAAGAGTATTTCAGTAATGCAATTGAATTGGTTAATGATGCCAATGAAGTTCGTACTGATGTAATGAAAGTTGCTAAGAACAGCACTGATACATTGAAGAACCTGAGACGTAGTTTCAACTTCCGTGGAATCCATGATTGGTTCTATCAGAAAGATCGTGAGACTGCGGATTCAGATGATGAAGAGTATGATCCTGGATTTGATACCGGTGATGAAGATGATACCAAATCAACCGTATTAGACCGCGATGCAATGAGAGCAATCTCAAACCGTCAATCTAATACGATGATTCAAGTTGGTGCAAAACAGGCAGAAACAACAATGGCATCCACAGCCGAAATTGTTACTACCATTAACCAACGTTCAGCTGAATTATTAACATCTGTAAACAACATTAACACAACCCTTATCGGTATATCTAAAAAGCTTGATGCTTTTGGTGCTGTTGTACAAGCAGAGAAAACTGAACAAGCTCGTCAATCTTTGTATGACAATAATGGGCGTTTGTCATTATCCAGTATTTACAATACCGCAAAGAATAATGGTACTGGTCTGATTTCCGATGTTGCGGGATATGCATCAATGGGTTCAATGCTCAAGGGTATTGGTCCCGCTGAAGTTCTCCAAGCGTTATACGGTTTTTCAGGTATTGGTGATAAAAAGCTCAACATCCTTGGTGGTCGTTCCATTGAAGATGTTACAAAAAAGATTAATGACTCCTTGGGTGAAGCAGTTCAACGTGGACTTGAGGATCTTATATCATCCAAACCATTTAAAACATTATTTGGTGATCTCAGACGTGGTGAAGCAAATCACGATTACCGTGAAGATGTTGTTAAAGGTTACAATAACAAACAAGCAACATTTGATGGTTATGTTCGTACAACAATCATCAAAACAATACCAGAGTATTTGAGAATCATTGCTAAGGGTGTTACTGGTATCAACTATAATGTTGGTAAAGACGGTAACCTCACCCAAGGCACACGCATGAGCTCCAAGATCTCAGATGATGATTACAAAGCATGGAAACGTGACGAAGAAGCCAACCAGAAATCACAAGCACAATCCTTATGGGGTGACATTGCTAAGGCTGGTTTCAAATCAAGTTCACTTGGATGGAATTCACGTGATGCTTTATTCAATGAAAGAGTTGATAAAGATCTTACTCGTACGGAAATGTCTCTGGTTGCCAATACACTTAATGGTGTACTTGCGGAGTTGATTGGACAAAGATCAATTAATCGTTTGACACCAAAGATGTTAACCGAGGATGCAGCTCTTATCGAACAAGCAATCTCATATACTGCACGTATCATGAGAGCATCCAGCTCCAAGAAAGTTGATTGGCAGATGGTCGTGCGATCTGCACTTATATCTATTGCTTCTGGTGAAGATGCTCGTCGTTTT
This sequence comes from uncultured Spirochaetaceae bacterium, assembly GCA_964470795.1. Taxonomy (GTDB): domain Bacteria; phylum Spirochaetota; class Spirochaetia; order Sphaerochaetales; family Sphaerochaetaceae; genus Bullifex. Next base: position 4,803 of record CAYYEN010000201.1, read on the forward strand.
TGCGAAGGTGTAAATAGAACATATAAAACGTTACATGAAAAACGTACCGAAAATGCCGCATCAGGTGGTCGTCAGGCTGACTTTGCTGGTGTAGTTAACATGGATCAAACCGTTGCGGCTGCAACTGCACAAAACAAAAAGACATTACAGAACCAAGCTGATTTGAATAGATTGGATGAACTCAAACGAGAACTCGAAAAATATAATAAAATGTCACAGGCTGATCAACTCCGACTGCCAATCCAGGAACGTGAACATCGTAAACAAATCGAGTTAGATATCGAAGAGCTCCAAAAGAAACTGAAACTGTCTGGTTATGGTAATACTTACAACCAAACATCATATGGTAACTATCTCAACATTGCCAAGAATGGTTGTGGTCCTGTCGCTTTAGCAGACATGTTAAATCGTCGTGGATTGTATAATCCGAATGGTGGAATGAACGTTGGTTCATTTATGACTGCATCGGCAATGATGGGTAATCCGTTGACTCCAGGTAATGTTAACAACATGACATTACGTTATGCTTCTGGAAATAATCCGATTACATTATTAGGATCTGGACCAGAGTTTGGTACTGCATATGGAAACAATCATTTTATGAATGTTATTGGATCCGATGGTGCCGGCAATGTTTATGTAATGAATCCAATAGATGGTAAAGTTCATAAACGTTCAATCAATGGTGTTGCGGGTTCATCAATCGTTGGATTATACGGTTCCGGTATTGGTGATCGCATCAAAACCGGTTTCAATAATTTTATGTCCAAAACCGGTGACGAATTGTATGATGCTGCTAAAGATCGTGCATCAAGTTTCATATCTGATCATTTCAGTAATGCAACTGAAAAAGCTAATGAATATTTAAATAAATCTCTTGAACGTGCTCAAAGATACGGTAACTCCGACAAAGTGTCTGAAGAAGATCGTACACAGATGAATCTTGTTATGTCAATGATGGAAACTGCTGCAGAAGATGGTGACTCTGGACCTGACAAACAAGCAATCATGATGGAGATATCACGCATCAAGGATCAAAAACTTAAAGCCCGTCTCAGAGCTGCAGTATCTGGAATGAT
>CAYYEN010000202.1:0-5873 GCA_964470795.1 uncultured Spirochaetaceae bacterium
ATTAAAGTTAAAGCGTCCTGAAGAAATGGCATTTGCTCAGGCTTTAATAAAGAAGAGGGAGGGGATGTATGAAATCCCTTTTTATCAAGATTAGAAATTAAAATTCTTGCAACAGTTTCCACCTTGCTATTAACTCGAGTACACCCAAGCTGTTCGTTAAGATGGTCTTGTAAGGTTACCTCTTGAAAAACTGCATTCTCCATCCACTCATTAAAATTAGCAGAGGCTTCATAGCCTTGAGCTGAGACTCTATCACTCACTCTGTCATAGGATGGCGAAGATGCATGCTTTGGTGCATTTAACACCAAGGTAGGGTTAGTCTCTAACGCTTCATTGATAGTGGTCTGCAATTCAGAGAGCGGAAGAGTCATTAATTGCAAAGATTGCAACATCTTTGTATTGAGCTTCAATTGTTGTTTTTGTTGCAAAGAGAGCGCTGAATTCAATTCCATTACTGTTCTCCGAAATCAGAGCCGAAATAGATATCTTTTGCCATTTGGTTATCAAGTAAAGTGGCTTTATCTCCAGAGACTAATATTTCTCCAGCATTGATGATATGGGCACAAGTTGTAATTGAAAGGGTATCTCTGACGTTATGGTCGGTTAGAAGAATTCCAATTCCTTTTTGATGTAGGTGACGGATGATATTTTTAATCTCATAAACAGCTTTTGGGTCAATTCCAGCAAACGGTTCATCAAGCAACAGGAATTTAGGACTAGAGGCAAGTGCTCTTGCAATTTCTGTTCTTCTGCGCTCTCCACCAGAGAGGGTATAGCCTGGTTGCTTTCGAATATGTCCAATTCCAAAGTCATCAATTAAGGAATCTAAGGTTTTTTGTTTTTCCGCTTTGTTAATATCTTTTCGTGATTGCAACACTAGGTTGATGTTTTGTTCTACAGAGAGCTTTCTAAAGATTGAGCTTTCTTGTGGTAAATAGCTTAAACCGAGTTGAGAGCGTTTATACATTGGAAGAGGGGTTATATCTTGTTCATTTAAAAAGATTCTTCCTTTATTTGCTTTAATAAAACCGACAATCATATAGAAGGTGGTAGTTTTACCCGCTCCGTTAGGTCCAAGTAAGCCTGTTATTTCATCGCTAGTCATAGAAAAAGAAATGGAATTAACGACTCTGCGTTTTCCATAAAGCTTTACTAGGCCTTCGACTCTTAAGGTATTAACCATTGATTGTTCCTTTTATCTTCCCTTCAAGTGTAATTTCTTCAGTATCTAAATTCACTATAATAGCGTTAGCATTATAAGTGTCTTGTTTAAAATATACTAAAGCTCCCCCTAAAAGGGCAAGCATTTGTTCTTTTCTATCATATTTCATCTGTTCTGCAGCACAACTCATAATCTCTTCATTGCTTGCTTTCACTAGGTGAACATCGATTTGTAGGATGAGATTGTCAGCGGCTAAATCATAGGTCAGATTGTTAGCAGACGCTTCTAATTCATTCTTGGTATCTGAGATCTCACAATAGGAGGAGATTATAATTTTATCAGTCGTACGGTTATAATAAAGAGAGTCAGTTTTAATTACAAACCCATTCTCTTCATCTTTGATAGTAATATTACCATTACAAGTGATCTTATCATAATTGTTTCCCTCTATTGTGATAGAGTCAGCCTTTATTACTAAGGAACCAGTTTTAACCTCTGCTTTATTTGAAAGAGTAACCATTTTGTTATTCTCTTTCATAATGACTTTTGAGGTTCCACCATGAAAGCTTATATCGGTGCTAAAAAGAGAGTAGGTGGTTAACAATAATACAATTAAAAGAATTGTTAGTTTTTTCATTGCTTAAGCTCTCCTTCTTCTATTGCACCTGTTGTAAAGATATTAGATTTTAAGTTAGCCTCAAGGCCGACTCCAATTAGCTTGCCATCTGGAAAATAGACTTCCATTCTTTCTTCTGTATTAATCTTTTGTGCTTCTACATCATAAACTAGTTCGCTAGTTTTGATAAAGTAATTATTTGAAAGTTGCTCAAGCTCTACATTACCAGAGAAAATAGTTTTTTGAGTTTTTGTATCAATTTCAGCTCTATCTGCTTTTCCTTTCATTGTAACAGCATCGTTTTCATCTGTTTGATAAAAGGTGATATTATCTAATACTGCTTTATTAGAAAGCTCCCAAATCTTAATAGTATCCCCTTTTAGAAAGACAGGGTTTTCACCCTCCATTCCAAGGGTGTAATTAGCATTGTTTAAAATTAAGGTGGGATTTTCTATTGGACTACTTACTTCTCCCTTGTTCTCTTTAAAAGAACAAGAGGTAAGTAGCAATAGCAGTAGTAAAAGCTTAATCATTAATTATTTCGTCGATCTCCGGGCTATATTTTTTACGGTAAATTTTAAAGTAGATTCCGTTAATAATGAAAGCAACTACTAAGAAAGCAAGGCCTATGCCAAACTGGATGAGTTGGTTATCTGGCCATTTGAAAACTCCTATAACTAAGCCTACAAAGAAAAAGATTAAAGGCAGTCCAAAGCTCATAAAACTTGTAAAAATAGTTTTACCAGTTGGAATATTAATCTTGACGGTATCTCCTACCTTAACTTTAAGTTCTTCAGGATTATTAACTTCAAATTCACTCTTCTTTGAGCCACAAAAGAAATTACCTTTACAGTTTTCACAAGCTGACTTATCGCAAGTAACCATTATCTGTGCTTTGTTTTTTTTAGAAATTTTTACAATTTGTTTCATAAAGAGTCTTAACCTTCAGGCCTAGATATTTCTATTTCATAAGTTACTGGTTTGATATCTACAGCCTTTGAATTATCTAAATCTACACTTACCAGTACACCATTAAGTATACCCCCATTCCAGCCTTCTTGCGAGCGAATTGGAAGTCCCGTTATGTATTTTTTAATCTCTTCAGTAGGATTGAAGCCTCCAACTGAATATTTAGCACCGACTCTACCGTTATCTGAGATAAAAGCAGTGGTATCATTTAAAAGGAAGCTATCAGCTGTCATTACCTTATTATGAGTTCCAATAACAGCAACTGCATCGTTTGCGAGGTAATGAGCCATCGTTGCAGTTTCAGCAGTCGTGGCAGAATGGAAGACAATGAAAGGAATTTCGCCATCTTCTTTCAGTTTGCTAATAATGCTTTTAGCCGCGGAAAACGCATTTTGAACGCTAAGGCGTGGAAACTCACTGTTTCCGATTAGATTTACAAAGCAGACAGTTTTATCGCCAAAGGGAATATGTCTCATTCCTTTTCCAGGCGTTTCTTGTGGAAAGTTTGCAGGACGAAGCACAAAGTTAGTCTTTTGTAAGAATTCAACCATATCTTGTTTGAAGAAAATCTTTTCTCCACCTAGAAGTAGGTTAACACCCATCTTTTGAAGTTGAAGGGCATGAGCTTTTCCAAGTCCATAACCATTAGTAGTTCCTTCTCCATTGGCGATAATGTAATCTGGTGCGAGTTCAGCTTTAATTTTTGGTAGTAATTTTTTAAGGGTCTGTATGCCAGCTCTGCCAACAATCTCCCCCAATACTAGTATTTTTATAGTCATGGGTTAAGAATAGTCTCTCTATCATTTGTTGACAATAGCTTAATTAATTGTTATTGTTTTTTCGTCATGCCCAGGTGGCGGAATTGGTAGACGCGCTAGGTTCAGGTCCTAGTTCTGGCAACGGTGTAGGGGTTCGAGTCCCCTCCTGGGTAAGTGAATAAAAGCTGAAGATAATACCTCAGCTTTTTTTGTATACTTCGTTTTTATTGAAACCTAAGAACAAAGACTATTTACCTATTTTCTTCTGTAGGAAGTAGGAGTTATGGCTTCATACTTTTTAAAAACTCGAATAAAAGAGATATCACTTAAAAATCCAGTTGATATAGCAATATCTTTTATAGTCAAATTGGTATTTGTTATAAGCTCTTTCGCCATTGTTATCCTTTTTATATTAATGTATTGGTTAATACCTATACCTTCTGTTTCTTTAAATAAGGTAGATAGATAAGAATTAGAAACTTGAAGCTCGGAAGAAACTTGAAATAACCCAAGACCTGGATCCGTAAACTCACAATCTATGATTTTCTTTGCTTTATCGACAATAGAGAGGGTTTTTTCATTGTTTTGAGCTTCTGCAAAAAGTTGTAAAATATTTCTTAGCTCTGCAATTGCCAATTCAATACTGCTATTTTTTTCAAAAAGAGGGGTGAATAAGTCTTTTCCTTTAAAGTGTACAAATTCTTCTTTTATTATTGGTAGTATCCAAGAGTAAGAGATTTCATCAATCTTATCGCTTGCTGTGTTATATTTGCCTAAGCTTAGTAATAGTTTGTATTCTGCAATAGCAAGATTTGGATCTTTATTTCTAATTTCGTTGAATACTAGGATATCATTGTCACCTTTTAAAATAGAATTGGAAATCAAGTTGTTTGCATCGTTAAAGCTTTGCTCTATCTTATCTAGCGAGTCTTGAATTGAGCCAATGGCTGAGAATGTGATAAATGAAGAGAATACAGTATCTAACAAAGTTCTAGTTTTAATTTTTACACTTTCAAGCATGCTTTCATCAACAATATTGAACAGTATTACGTAGCAACCATTTCTAAAGGTTATGAATATGTCGTAGTCATCTTCAATTAACTGTTTTGCTATAGTATCTCTTAAATTTTCAGGTGATTTTACAGATTTTATCACAACAATTACAAAGGAGGAGTAGTCAAAATTTATTCCATAGCGAGAAGCAATTTTTAGCGCATTGCTCTCAGTTAATTCTTGGTCTGCTATCATCAAGTTTAAGAATAAACCGTTTACCATAGTCTGTTTGCTTTGTATTTCTTCTAAACTTAGGTTCTTCTCCTCTAGTAATGCTGAAATGCGATTAGAGATAATATTAATAGCCTTTCCATCATTTTCATTAGAGCCAATTTTTTCAAGTAGATTGTTTATACTATTAGCTTCTTTCTTTGAAATCCTAATTAACGAGTAGATTATAAAAGCTATCATTACAATAATTGTAATTAAACAGATTTTCAGCAAATTTAAAAGAGGCAAGAAGAAGGAAGTATAAGAGGCCTTATAAGAGTAGATTATCGAATCTGTAAAGGCTGAAGAAACATTGTATTGGATTAAAGACTTGTTTTTGCTTTTTTCTAATAGAGAGCCTAAGGTTTCAATAGTTTCCTCATTGAAATTTACAGAGAATTCAAAGTCAGCTGAATCAAAATTTAATACCGATAAAATGTTTTCTAAATCAATGAGGGTGATAACATAACTTCTATTTCCACTTTGAGTGGTAATTAAATTACTAAAACTCAAATAAGGCTTTCCCTCGTATTCAATCCTTTGAAATGAACTATGGTCGAGTAAATCTAATTTAAAATCATATTTAGTGATAAAGTTTTCTAATCTGTAATAAGAGTCAATGGGATAAACTCCTATATCGGAGACAACCAAGTCAGAATTTGGATAAAATAAAACTATCTTTTTTATGTTCTTATTTACGAGTTTTGCACTCTTTAGTTGATCAAATAAAGTGTAAATTTGCTCATCATATTCTTTAATAGTTTTCGTTTCGTTCTTCAGCCTAATGTTTGTTGGATGAAGACCTAATTCTTGAGAGTACTTTTGTATTTCAAGCAAATGGTTATCAACATACTTAGAGATAAAGGAAATGAATTTGTAGTTTAGGTAAGTAGTATTATTACTCATTGAAATTAACACAAAAGAGAGTAAAATGCAAAAAAAGACTAAACAAATTAAGAATATAATTAAATTGGGTTTAAATAATTCAAAACTGTAATTTACTTTTTTCATGATTTTACCTTTATTCTTTATGCATTTTTTTCAGCTTGATTTGTAATAATATAGACAATAAGGGGAAAAGGGAAGCAAATAAAATTCCAACTTT
>CAYYEN010000203.1:0-5868 GCA_964470795.1 uncultured Spirochaetaceae bacterium
AAAACCAAGAGTGTCTGAGTTTATGAAAGAGCTAGACCAAGAGCTTTGGAAGTTAGGCGTTTGTGCAAAGACCAGCCATAATGAAGTGGCACCATCTCAGCATGAGCTTGCCCCAGTATTTGCCACTACTAATATTGCAGTCGACCATAACCAGTTAACTATGGAGATGATGAAAAAAATAGCTAATCGTCATGGTTTTGCTTGTCTTTTACATGAAAAACCGTTTGCTGGCGTAAATGGTTCTGGGAAGCACAATAACTGGTCAATCTCTACAGAAAAGGGCGTGAACCTCTTAGAACCGGGGGAGAGTCCAAAAGAAAATGCACAATTTTTAGTATTTTTAGTAGCTGTTATAAAAGCTGTTGATGAATATCAAGATTTAATGAGAGTTTCTGTAGCTTCTGCTGGAAATGATCATCGCCTTGGCGCAAATGAAGCACCTCCTGCTATAGTTTCTATGTTCTTAGGCGATGAACTTAGCCAAGTGTTGGAATCTATATCAACTGATACTGCTTTACATGGTAAAGCAAGGCAGAAGATGCTTTTAGGGGTTCATACACTTCCTGAGTTTAATAAAGATACCACCGATAGAAATAGAACAAGTCCGTTTGCTTTTACTGGTAATAAGTTTGAGTTTAGAATGTTAGGCTCCTCCTTTTCGGTAGCTGGTCCTAATATTGTATTAAACACAATCGTAGCTAAAGAATTAAAAGAGTTTTATTCCCTTTTAAAAGATTCCCAAGATTTGAATTTAGCTGTAACTAATTTAGTAAAAGATACTTATTTTGCTCATAAACGTATTATCTTCAATGGCAATAACTACGCCCCTGAATGGTTAGAGGAGGCTGCTAAGCGTGGTCTTTTGAACCTGAAAAGTTCTCCAGATGCTTATGATGCCTTTATTCTGCCTAAAAATATTCAGCTCTTTAAGGAATTTAATATCTTTAATGATATTGAAATGCATTCCCGCTATGAAATTTTAAATGAGGAGTATTCTAAAACTATTCACATAGAAGCTTTGACTTTAATCGATATGATTAAAAAAGACATTGTTCCTTCAGTTAGCCGCTACACTAAAGCGCTTTCAGAGAGTGTCGAAGCAAAGAGAGGGGTTAATCCTGCCTTACTATGTAAAGCAGAATGTAAACTCTTAGAACAAACTACAGCCTTAATTGATAGCCTTTATGAGGAAGAAGAGAAATTAGACAAGACTATTAGGGAGTCTAAATCCTATGAAGGTTCTGCTCTTGCACACTTTACTTACAAGGAAATTGTTCCTCAACTGCTTGTGATAAGAGAAGTTGCAGACAGCTTAGAATTGCTAGTTGGTCAAGATTACTGGCCATACCCAAGTTATGGACAAATGTTATTTTATGTTTAAATAAGGTTTTCTAAGAGTTTCCGTCTAGGGGGTAATTCCTTTAGGCGGTTTTTTTTGAGCAAAAAATAATTTTTTCACTAGGACGTTTTATGTCTCACTCCTTGTGGTAGAGTGTAGTCATAAAGGAGCACAGTATGGCACAAACAACATTTTCTATCGGGTCAGATTATTTTACAGCATCGCAAACAGGAGTGGTAGATTTTCTCTTTGATGAGAGCTTAATTAACGCTTTTGAGCAATCAGAAGAAAAGAAAGAAGTCAAAGCAAACTACTATAGCTCTAGCAATAAGATTATCTATTTTGATGATAGTAAGATGGATATTAAGATTACATATGTTGGAAAAGAGTTATCTAAAAAGAATCTCGACTTCTGCCATTTTTATGTAAAATTTATCAAAGCTTTAATGCGAGGTGATTTTGAAAAGGTTTCTAAGCTCCTAGTTGATAATGAGAAAAACTATTCATACCTTCTTATCAACTACAAAATAAAAGATTGTGCAAAAGCAATCTTTGCCTACTACCTAATTCTTAATTGCAAATTGAGAGCTGAAAAGTATTTTGAGTGTTTTGTAAAGAAACTACAGAATAAGGAAATGATTAATGATAGTTTCCTTGAAAGTCTTTACACTATCTGTAAGGAAGCGTTAGGGCAAGATTTTCTAACCACTTATGAGGATCTAAAGAAGGATTTTGTTAGCTATGCTCAAACTCACCCTCTGGTGTTTACTGCGGTAGGCACAGGCTTTTATTCTTCTTCTTTTGATAAACTTGAGACTATTACTAATGAGATTTTCTCTTACCAAGTTAAAGCTTTCTTAGATACTGGTGTAAAAGCTAATGTTGAGGAGTGTTTTAAGAAACTGGTAAGCTCTTGCATTAAAAAGGAAGAGGATAATGATTTTGATAAAAATGCAATTGCTGTTAAGTTTAAGACCAATTTTGATGATGAAGAATATCATCTCGGTTATCTTCCAGCAATCTTTGCTCAAGTTTTTGCAAACTCTGAATTGAAAGGCGAATGGCGCATTTTATACATTTTAAACAATGGTGTTAAGATAAAGTTCCTTCCAAATATTTAAAAAGACAATGGCTGGGTTTCCGTTTTCCCAGCCATCTGTTTTTTTAGTAAGCGTTGTTGTGAACGCCTAAAATAGCGCGTCCTGAGGGTTCATTCTGCTTTTTAAAGCTTTCATCCCATTCTAAAGCGACTTTAGTGGAACAAGCAACGGATGCTTCATGTGGTACACATTTAGCCTCACTCTCAGAGGGGAAGAACTTTGCAAAGATACTACGGTAATAGTACTCTTCTTTAGTTGAAGGCGTGTTAATTGGATAGCGCTTATCGCGAAGTGCAAACTGTGCGTCACTAACTTCTCTGTTTGTCTTTTCTTTAAGCGTATCGATCCAAGAATAACCAACACCATCAGAAAACTGTTCTTTTTGTCGCATCAAGATTTCTTCGGGTAGGTAACCTTCAAACGCTTTTCTTAAAATGTACTTTTCAATTCTATGGTTACCAAACTCATCAACAGTCATCTTAACTTTAGCATTGCTTCGCATTGCGACATCGATAAACTCTTTATCGAGGAAGGGGACTCTTCCTTCGACTCCCCAAGCGGCTAACGCTTTGTTAGCCCTTAGGCAGTCGTAAAGATGTAGTTTTGATAGTTTTCTAACAGTCTCTTCATGAAACGCCACATCATTTGGCGCTTTATGAAAATAAAGATAGCCTCCAAACAATTCATCAGAGCCTTCTCCAGATAATACCATCTTAATACCCATGCTCTTAATAACCCGAGCTAGCAAGAACATCGGTGTTGCAGCTCTCACTGTTGTAATATCATAAGTTTCTAGGTGGTAGATAACCTCTTCAAGCGCATCAAGCGCTTCTTCTATAGTAAAGTGAACTTCATGGTGGACAGTGTGAAGATAAGTGGCCGCTTTTCTTGCAGCGAGTAAATCTTGCGCGCCTTCAAGGCCTATTGCAAAGGAGTGGAGACGAGGCCACCAAGCGCCTTCTTTATCGTTAGTCTCAATTCTTCTCTCTGCATACTTTGCAGTGATGGCTGCAATGATGGAACTATCGAGTCCACCAGATAACAACACTCCATAAGGAACATCACTCATGAGCTGTCTTTTTACAGCAGCTTCTAGTGCTTCTTTTATTTCAAAAGCAGTTACAATCTTGTCTTTTACTAAATCATAAGTTTGCCAATCTCTCGAATACCATTTTACCATCTGATAATCCGCTGAAAAAAGATAATTGCCCGGTTCAAATTCAGAGATAGTAGAGCAAAGTTTATCGAGGGCTTTCATCTCTGAAGCCACATAATAATGACCTATATTATCCCATCCTTGATAAAGTGGAATGATACCTATATGGTCACGTGCTATTAGATAAACATCATTTTTAGTATCGTATAAGCAGAAGGCAAATATTCCGTTTAATTCTTCTAAGAAATTTGGGCCTTTGTCTTGGTATAGGGCTAGTATTACTTCGCAGTCTGAATTGGTTAAAAATTCATACTTTCCCTCATATCTTGCTCTTATTTCTTGATGGTTATAAATCTCACCGTTAACAGCAAGGATTAAGGATTTATCTTTCGAGTATAATGGTTGCTTCCCCGATAGTGGGTCTATGATAGAAAGTCTTTCGTGTGAAATTATGCAATTATTACCTGTATAGATTCCTGACCAATCAGGTCCACGATGACGAAGAATTCTAGATGCCTTGAGCACTTTTTCTCTATAAGCCGGGTTTTGATCTTTTAATTCGAACATTCCTACGAATCCGCACATAATTTCCTCCAATAAAAAAAGACGCTCTACTCCTATGAGTAAAACGTCTTTGTTTTGTTTAAAAGTAATTTTTTCTATGCCTTTATGTCAATTATTTTGGAATAAAAAAATAAGATTTCTTAATAGTAAAATTTTAAATGTTAAATAAGGGGTCTGAAAATTTAATTAAAAATATGTATAAAAGTCCAATTGTGTTTGAAAAAATGTACTATATAATTAGAGTTAATAGGAAAAAAATTGAGTTATGTTAGATTATTGTACAGTATTGTTGGAAAATCATCAAAGTGAGTTAAAATCTGTTATAGTTAAACATGGATTATCTTATCTTCTAAATGTAGATGGAAAGAAGATATTATTTGATTGTGGTCCTGATGCAAGCTTTTTGTATAATGCTAAATAATTAAATGTTGATTTATCAAATGTAGATTATGTGGTGTTATCACACTCTCATTATGATCACAGCGCAGGATATCAATTTTTCTTAGAAAATAAGTACTGTAAAAATTTAGTAATAGGTAAGGATTTTTTTAAACCAAAATATGCTTTGAAGGACGAATGTTTTACCTATTTAGGCTGTGGGTTTGATAGATCTTTTGTCGAAGAAAAGAATATTAATATTACTTATGTAGATAAATGTGTTACACTTACAAATAATCTATATGCTTTTTCAAGTTTCAAAAAACGTCATGATTTTGAAGTAGTACCTTCCCGTTTTGTCAAAGGGGAGCTTGATAATTTTGAAAAAGATTATTTTGAAGATGAAGTAGTACTGGTTAAAGAATATGAAGATAGTTTGACAGTAATAGTTGGATGTGCCCATATTGGTATATTGTCAATTTGCGAAGAAATATCTGAATATTTTGGCAAAGAAGTAACTAAGGTACTAGGTGGTATCCATCTTAATAGCAATACTAAAGAGTATGTAGATAAAGTTATAGAAAGTCTGATAAGTAGTGGAGTAAAACATGCTGCTTTCTGCCATTGTAGCGGGGACTATGTAATTAATAAGTGTATATCAGATGAAAGATTAGAATATTCAGAAATTGCAACAGGAAATACTATAAGAATATGATGAACCATACAATCTTGAAGAAAATAGCTTGTGAAGTTGTAGAAGCTATAACTCCTCTAATTATTAATAGGACTATTAATATTATAGGAGAGGATGGTTATATAATAGCTTCCTCTGATCTTTCAAGAATCGGCTCGTTTCATGAAGGTGGAAAAATTGCGGTTGATGAGAATCGCATAGTCGAAATATGGCCAGATGAAGTTAATAATTATAAAGGGGTTAAAGAAGGCATTAACTCTCCTATAGTTTACGAAGAGCAAGTAATAGGAGCGGTTGGAATCTATGGTAAACCTGATGAAGCTAGAGAATGTGCTGCTCTTTTATCCATTTGTGTAGCTTTGTATCTAAAACAAGCAACTTACTTTTTAAATAATGCTAAAAGAAAAGAGCAAAAATCCTCCATTCTTGAATTATTATTTACTTTTGATAAAACTAAAGCTGAAATATTAAAAGAGAAAATTCGATGGTTTAATAAAAAAGTTGTTTTTCCAATTGTTCCGATTTTTGTCAAGGTAAAAGAAAATACTGTGGAATATGAAAGCTTTAAACTGTTTTTAGCAAATAATGGTTATTATAATAAGGCACAAGATATTTTATTTTCATTAAATGATGGGTT
>CAYYEN010000204.1:0-5866 GCA_964470795.1 uncultured Spirochaetaceae bacterium
TTACTCACCTAAAATCAATCTCTTATCTTTACTTCTAGGATCATAATAAAACACCCGAATATTCTTCATCGCATCACCGACAATATTAAAATACTCTGGATAATAAATCAAATCATCACCAATATAGTCAACAGTCTGCTCCCAAGTACCATTCAATCCTCTAAAGTTAATATTATAAATATAATTACCTAAATCACTATTCATAATATCAGTAACTAAATCACTATACCTAAATATCTTATTAACATTATAACTATCAACAAATACCCTAATAGCATCAACTAGCGCCTTCGCTTCACTAATATTAGTTAACTTACTCATTATATCTAATCTTAAATCTAAGTTAGTCTTAGTTGTACTATATAATTCACTAACTCCATAACTTCGATAAAATTTAATATTAATCATTTCACTTTGGTCAATATTCCTTTGTGATTCTTTTAATAAATCAATAAATGTAAACATTTGATCTACGAAAAATGAAATATCGTTATTACCAGCTAAATAACTACTGTGTACAACTGGTACGTCATAGATATCGATTGAATCAATTAAATTATCTGCTTCATTTACGTTAATTTTAATATCACTATACATTACATCTTGTAAATCAATAAATAAAGTTACGTAATCAGATTCCGCAGCCATTTGTAGGACATTACTATTATCAAATACTTCTATTTTAAACTTAACTTGTGAGAATACTTGTTTGGTTTCATCGCCTAGTATTAAATTTTGTGAAATGGTATCACCGAATTTAAATTCATCATCTTTATCAACATAAATCCTACTTTCTATTTGAACATAGTTAATATCTTCATCTGTAGATTCATTTCTATATTCTCTATTAGTAATTGCTACATCTTTTAATTCTATGTTACTTTTTAATAAAGAGTTACCTACTTGGAATATCGATAATTTATAGTTGTAATCACCTGCTTTAATTGAATTAATTGTTTCGAAATTAAATTTTAACGTATAATAATCCTGATCAACCGCAGTTCTTTCAATCGATACTTCTGTAGGCATGGTCCAGATACTATTTCCAGTACCACCTGGTAATAAAGTTAACGGTGATACTTCGTTAGTTCTATTAAAAATATAATGAACTGAATTAAGTGGATTCGTAGTTACATGTATGTAAAATGGAACCATATAAGCTTCTCCGTTATCCGATCCACTTACAAATAAAGCAGTATCTTCATTACTATTTGGTGCTAAAACCTTGTGTCCGAATTTAATACTTTGACTAGCGAACGATTCATTAAATCTAACTCTTTCAAAAGTATAAGTTGGAATCACCGAACTTAAATAACCACTATCAACCACATTATTATAAGAACCAGCATCACCGTTAGTCGTATCAACACTATAATTTTTATTATCTCTAAATAATAAGAATGCATCGTAATATCTTTTTAGTATATCGTCTCTTTTTTTAATAAATAAAACATTACTATTACTAATCGTACTAATTAAATTCTTTAATCTCGAAAAATATAAGTTCAAGTCACTTGATGTTGCGATAATATTTCTAGAAGAAACTTGATTAATAAATAAATCTCTTAATTGATCAATCGTAGGTTCATCTGCACCACCATAGCTTAAACCATTCTTTAAATAAGCAACCATTTGATATTTATGAGTAGCCTTCTCGTTATGAATTACCGACAACGGTTTACTATAAGTTAAATTACCAGCATTACCCTTAGATGTATATGTTTCTAAAGTTAAAACACTATTTGCTGATGGTTTAAACGAATCTAAACTATTCGGGAAAGCAATACTTAACTTTCCACCAATTGCTTCGATAAACGGATCTTTATTGATTAAGTTAGTCGATAAAGCAATTTCAGTTCTATTCACGTTTCTAGAATTATTTAAATTATAAAATAATCTAGCACCAATATAGTTATCTTCGTATGCAAAATTAATGACTGAAGTATAAACAATTTCTGACTTGTGAATTAATCGTTGTAATGTCTGAACATCAAATTGATAAACTCTCGGGAAAACTGTTAGGTAACTTACACCATTATGAATTCTAATTCTTGTTTCTAAATAGTTAGTAGAAAGTGACTGGAATTCAGTTCTTTTATTTTCTGTAGTAATATATTTAGCAACCCATCTACCAGTTAAAGGATCCATCCATATAATAATCGATCTTTCAAGATAAAAGTTAATTGAGCCAGCTTGGAATTTCGTCCCACGGTCAATAATAATTGCATTATTAACTGGAAATGAACTTATTTCCTCACCGTATCTTTCTTCTAATCCGCTACCGATTTCTTTAAGAATATATTGTTGGTTAGTTGCATCATTTAAGTTAATTGTCAACTCTAAAGTACCATATGCCGGTTCTGCTTGAGTTACATCGATATTAAAAGATCTACATAATTGTACTAACGATTCTGGGTTAATTGCCGTGGATGCAAATAATTCATTCGATTCTATTTGTTTCGATAAAATTGAGTTCTGGATTATTTTAGAGCCCATTTCTGTTAAATATGCAAAGTTACCAGTTCTTAGGAATGTATCTTTAGTTATATCAAGGTTGTATTTTTTAGCAATAGAAACTAGATTTAATAAAATATCAGCACTGTTACTTGTTAGTAGTTTTGAATCGTTCATGTTCGTCACCTCGTTCGTTTTATAATTAATTATTCAAGTATATTTATCACAAAAAAGAACGCTAGTTAAACGAAACCAGCGTACTCTAATACTTTTAGAATTTCTTCTTGTACTTTTTGGAATATATTAAAATTGTAACCGTATTTTGTAAAACAAACATCTCTGAAAGAATGACTTACTTCCCAAGCATCTAAGTTTTTTAATTCCTCAGTAAAAACTTTTAAGATCATAAACGATCTTTGATTATCTAAATCTTTCACTTTTGAACATGTTGGTATTTTCTTAATATTCCTACTCATTAACCGTCTTCTTAAAGTCTTATAAAGACTTAATTGTTTTTCAGTCATATAATATACCTCCTTCTTACTTTAATAATATATAAGAAATGGCCTAACAACCCCATTTTTATCTATGATACATCAAAAAAAACCATCTTTATAGATGGTTTTCTCATATTTTAACGTTCTAATTCTATTTCTCTTTTCTTTCAAATTTTTTTAATTCTCTTTTAGCTTTCTTTTCATAAAGCTTTCTTCTTGTCTTCAGCATTTTTACTTTATTATAATCGCTCCACTCTTGTCTTCCAAATAAAAAATCAAAAATCTCCAATACTAATTGATCCTTAAGATGTGAAGCTAAAACATTGTGTCCAACTCCTGTTATAATTTTTAAACTCTTATCATTGTTATTAATAAGATCAAATATATATTCTGCTGATGCCAAAGGAATTACTTTATCTTCGTCTGAAATATATATCCTAGTTGGCGATTCGATTGGTCTAAGTTGCTTATTAATTTGTGAAACTAATCTGGTGAAATTCCTATAAGTTGCAAGAGTTGGGTTCTTATTAATTTCATTGTTACCATCTCCCATTACTTCCATGATTAACATTTGTGTAATTTCATCTGGTTTATTACTATCTATAACATCTTCTCTTTTCTTTCTACGAATAACTTTATCAACTACTTTACCAACTAATCCAAATTTAAATGCTGGTGCAACCAATATTAATTTATCTGCACCGAATAAGTTCTCCAAGTGTGCTGCAATTACACCACCCATTGAATATCCCAGTATATGAACATTATCATATTTCTTTTTAAAAGTCAAATATTTCTGCTCAATTTCTCCTAAACATTTAACTGGATCGAATTCATTAATATCATCTTCTGGTCGATGACCCTGTAGGAAAGGCATTTCGTGGTTTATACCGTTTATTTCTAATTTGATCTTGAGATCACCAAATCCAGATGTTGGACTTCCGGTAAACCCATGAATAATAAATAAACCTTCTCTCCTTCTCTTTCTTCTCAATCTCCATTTTTTAAACAATATAAAACTCCTTTCTTTAATTTAATTCTGGATCTTTCAAGACTTTACTATTTTCTAGCATTATTATCTCTATTATAGTCCTTTTAATAATATATAAGAAATGCCCTAACAATGGTCTAGTAACCCTATTTTTATCTATGATACATCAAAAAAAAACCATCTTTATAGATGGTTTTCACATATTTTAACGTTCTAATTCTATTTCGAGTTCCCTAATTCGTTCCTCTAACTTACCGATATTATGTCGATAAGTCAAAACAACATCAGGTCTTGAATTCTTAAGACTTGCTATTAAATCCTTAGCGTCTGTAATTTCCAGACTACCTGCAGTTCCATCTACAAACTTTTGAAGAAGTTCCGCTAATGTGTCATTGTCATTAACGTATATCATGCTATTCCTCCTTTAATTATATTATTTTAAGACTCGTGAAATATCTTATCGGTTTCAGGAATTAATAAATCTCCGACAAATCTAGTCGAAACATAATCCCATGAAGTACCGTAGTGATCCACACAAAGTATCCATTTTTCAAGTTCTTCAGAATAAGCATAAATTAGATCTGGGAAATTTTTATTCATCCATTCTACATCATCATCATTTAAGTTTGTCATATAAAATTGGAAGAATTCTCGGTAAATTGGTTCACCTTCCTCATCTTCTCCCTCTACTGAAACTTCCTCTAATAGCCATGTATCTAATTCAGGTGCCTTGTTAAATAAAATATATTTACCTAACCAATTAGCAGCTGTACTAAAACTACAGAATTGATCTACTTCCACATCTTCTGGATCTACCGTATCTATAACCTCTAATAACTTAATACTTTCTAAATCATCCAGTAACTCGATATTATCACTTAGGTCTCCGTACACCCAACTATAACAACGTTCACCATTTAATTTAGCGTGCACATATATAAACTTAATATCCGGGTTAGTTTCAGCAAATCCTAACAGTGTTTGGAAATCCACTAATTCACTACCATTACCTTCTTTTTCAACAACATGTCTTGATCTTAATGTTTTTAATCTTTGTTTACCTTCCATTAATCGTTCGACTGATGAGAGATAAGGAAAACCGCTAACTAATGCGTGTCCAACACCTGGATTATTAGGATATCCATCGTAATCTACTAAAATATATTTGAATAGAGCTCCCACTTGTAAAGCAACAATTGCTGATGTTTTCTTCATAATTTTCTCCTTTTTATTTATAATCTATAACCTAGACCATACGATTCTAGTTCTATTTCTAATCTTAGTTCTTCGCCTTCACGATTAACATAAAATTCTTCTTTGGTAACTAATATTTTATGATCATTTTCTAAAATTAAATAAAATTCATCGTTACCTATTTTTTCTTTTTCTTTTACTCTTAACATATTAACCTCCGTTATACTTCCCCATAATCTCACTAAAGACCATGTATACTTTCTAATATATGCTTTTTGAATTCTAATATCCATTTATTAAAGTTGATTGGATATTTGTCGTAGTTGGGATTTTTAGATAAATAAAATTCATTTTGATTAAAACTAATATCATCAAACATTGTTTCTAAATCCTCTAGTCCCAAACCTAGATAACCAGTTACGGAATCAATTGTATTTCCATTAGGGTCCTTTAGAATATAACTGTATTTTTTAGATTTGTCATTCGGGGATATTTCTAAAGTAAAATCATTTTTCTTAAATAAATATTTTTTCATTATTGTCATCCTTTAGTTGTTTTTTAGTATAAATAGAGGGTGTTTTTAAGCACCCTTCTTTAAATATAATTTCGTCTTTTATTATAATTCGATAAAAATATGAGTTAACGGAAAAACCCCGTCTACAACATTTTGATTATCAAATCCAGCCTCAAGTAATTCTTGTTGCTTTTCTTCTGGTAAGTCATACAAAAA
>CAYYEN010000205.1:0-5856 GCA_964470795.1 uncultured Spirochaetaceae bacterium
GCGGCGAGGGGGCACGGAGTGCAGCGCCGGAGGCGCGACCCTCGCTGACCGGAGGAGTGTGGTCTGCCGGTTGAGGGTCCCGGTTACGGGCTATCGCCAGGGGCTGCCCCCTTCCAGGGAGGGGAAACGGCGTAATAATAGGAACGGGGTTTGAGCACCACCAAGTGCGAATGAGGAGTGACCGCAGGGAGCAGGCGAGGGTGGGACTCACTGTGGTGAAAGGACGATTGAAAAACCGAAGAAATTATATGGCGCATTTAAGCAGTGCCCTATTGCTGGTTGCCAAGTTACAAAGCACAATAATCATTTTAACCAGTAGGGTGCGATTTGACACCTTATGATTAAAAGAAGAGGATAAATGATGCTAGAACAATTTGTTGACCTCAGTAAACATCTTTTCAAAGCGATCAAGAGTTGATGATGCAAAAAAATCTTTGTCGACGCCCATTTTCAAGAGCATTTTAGCTGGGCGATAGTGGTTGAATCTCTCTACCCCAAGATGGCGTGAAATCTGATCTATAATTCTTCCATCAACGTTCTTGATGTCTTTAATATTTATATCGTCATATTCTTCAAATGCGGAATTAAATATTTTTAAATATTCAGTTTTTTCAAACATATCTTCGATTTCTGCTTTCCCGCCATTTATCGGGGTGAACTCGTCGAAGAATCGGATGTTTTTGCTTTTTATAATCTCATATCTAGTAAGATCTTCCATTTTTGCTTTACTTTTCGGATCAATGGCAGAATCTAGCATACATGCGATCTCTAGTTTATTCCCCCTAAGTAATGAAATGAATGTTGAAACCTTATCTAATCCACCTACGGGCACAATTGTGATCTCTTTTCTCAGGCCAGTCCTCCCATTTTCTTCAAGGAGATTTGACATGACCTCTAAGTACACCAGATCGGCTGGCCCCTCGACTAACAGATTTTTACTCGATATGAATAGATTCTGAGCAATATCATAGCCTAATGCTGCTTGAAGGGGGAACAAGGTATTTGGATCCTTTTCTTGAATAGAATCCGACACTTTTGAACCTTTCTCTGTCTCAACAATTGTTCTTACACGGTCTAAATGAAGAGTATCAACCATAAATGGGGAGTGGGTTGTGTATATGACTTGATATTCGCTTGATAAATCCTCAATGTATTCCAACAAGTTAGCTTGTGCAGCAGCGTGAAGGCTTAATCCTGGTTCATCTAAGAGCAAAATGTACTTAGAACCTCTGTCTTCCTGGATTTTACTGAACCATACTATGAAAGAGAAGAACCAATTAAATCCTTTACTTCGGTTTTTTAGAGGGAGAGATATCCAATAGTTTTGATTTTCTACCCTAACTTCTAGAAACAGCACTAGGGAGTTATTTATTAGCTGTTTGTCAATTTCAAATCTTATCCTTGAATTTTGATTAGTTTTCCAATATTTGAATAAAATATCTGTTATCTCGTTTGATGTAGCTTCGAGCTCAGCGATGTATGGCTCATATTCCGTGCTGTGCAAAATTTCATCTAAATTAACATCCGCTAATTCTAATAGTGATTTGACTGTCTTTGCGGACTCATCATTTAGACGGTTCGAACGGAGGTCTTGAAGGTTGATTCTAGAGGGAAGGGCATAATATTCACTATAGTATAGGAACTTTGGAATGTTGGGTTTGATCCACTTACGAACAATGTACTCTTCTAAGGGGTTCTCAAACTTGAGTGTATTTTGGAAGTACGTTACTAAACCCTTTAATTGTTCTCGCAGTTTTTCATCTTCTATTTGCGTGATTACCTGATTTAGGTCGTTACTATTTTTTACTCCAAGTAGTTTGTTCAAAACTTCGTCATTATCAGATAGAGAGCCAGATAACTTATTTGAGAAAAAATTTCTAAGACTAACAGATGTTCCCTCGAAAATCTCTGAATCGTCATATCGTTTGATATAAGTGAACTCTGTTGCTGAAAACAAATCGCATCCTAGATCAGCATTGATTTTAATGGTTAGTTCTTCAGAAATTATGTATCTACACTTGACAACTTCAGCAACTACTCCACTTTTGTCGTACTTTTTCTTCTCTTTTCTCGGGTAATCTAGGTTTTTATTGAATTTGAAAGAAGGATCACGTTGATCGAAATAGTTTGTCTTTGCAATCGCCTCAAGCAAAGCGCTCTTTCCAGCTTCATTCATCCCCACCAAGACCGTAACTTTAGGATCGATAGAAAACGTCTGTGTTTCACTAAAGCATTTGTATTTATCAATAGTTACTTCTTTAAGTCCTAACATCAGCACCCACTCTCTAATGATGCTATTCAAGATAGCAAGCCAAATAATTTGTTATTTATCTCGCTGCATCAGTTCTCGCCATAACATAAAAGACTTACAACTCTGCAATCATATCGACCACCGCTCCACTATCTATGCCTCTTGAGTGGAAGCCAGCAAAGTCAACTCCTGTGGGACAAACTGTAGTCGGCGGCAAAGATGCTTCGATCCTGCAAGAGCGTCAGGTTCTTGTTTGGCCGGTCTACTCCATGCAACCATCGTCGGCAATGGGGTTCAAACATCCTGAGCGAATGCAGGTGAAAGCGTGTGGGAAGGTGTGGCACGCCCTGCGGCCGATGTCTGGCGGCGGTAGTGCAGCAATAGGTTGGTGATGCGAAAATTCGACGGAAACTTAAATTTCAGCGAAAGCAGACAGTTATCAAGAGGCCTAGGGGAATGCGATCCCCCGCGCACAAATTTTTTCTCCTTTGGCGAGATATTACAGATCAGCAACACGGACAAAATTCAAATCGAAAGCAGAATCTACCCCCGATCGGGAAATCCCCTTAGCAGCATTTCTGTTCTGAGGTTCAAAGCCCTAAATCATTACTGTCGATCCGGTACTCGAACGCATCGCCCATATCCCTTGCATCCATAGCGGCTCCTACACGGCGCGACAGCTCATTCCATTTGATAAAGCCCGCGTATGCGGATAATTCCATCCAATGTGCACTTGACACAGGACTCATTACTGAAGAAAATAGCCGGTTAATCCGGGTAATGTAACGAATTTTCTGTAAAATTGAATTGGCCCTGGATCCAACCTAAATTTGCAGAAAGGAGAATCAGGGCCACGGCATTCCCGAAACTGTACGAGAAACGGATCCGAACCATGAACATGATGGAACGGGTCAACAAGGAACTCAAACGAAGAACCAAGGTTGTAGGCGGTTCCTGAATGAAGAATCCCCCCTCCGATTGGTCGGATCCATCCTGATGGACATTAACGTGGAGTTGGTTACCGGAAGAAGGTATTTGACCATGAAGAAGGACTGATCAGGCAAGGAGACAGAGCTCTGACAAATTACAGAAGATCTGAGACGTTACCCATTCAGATCTAAACCAACGTCTCGTGAAGAAGTGCATCCTGATACCACAACAACGAAGAGTAGACAAATACAGAGAGCTGCGAACTTTAGGATGCGTGATTTTTCAAGGGACATACCATCACCATATTGTATGATGAGTTGGATCTGATCATAAAATCATTTTCGAATTGTTAGATATCATTATGGCATTTAATTGAATAATTAGCACCTGATACAGAATCGTGTTTCTTATCGGATAGATCTGAGATGGTAGAGATACAGTCAAGGTTACTAGACATTGATTATATCAGTACTTTGATGTTGTATGGCGCAGATATCGCTTATTCTCTTCATACCATTCCCGGTCCTGTAAATCCTTAGATTGATACCAATTCAGTTTTGACTGAAGATAGGTTATTTTCTCGACGAGGCTACGATCTGTCTCGAATAGGCAACCTAATTCTTCGTTAAGCGTCTTTATCTTATCAAAAAGCACACCGACTATAACTATCGTCTCATCGTTCATCGGCGCGCATTCTAATGTATATCGCATTTTCGAAATATCAGCTATAATCATTTTAGTTCGATCTTTAATCAGTTCTCTTGCCACCGCGTTTTCAATAACACTGCAATTGATGATGAGATATTTGTACGCGTCCATATGGGTGCGACTAAAATTTATGCGGTGCACAATATTTTGTTGAATCCTTTCCTTTACGTATATCTTAACAAATCTCGGAACTAAATCAAAAAGCCTCTCTTTCAATAGGTATAATTTGTTTTCGTATCGCTGGATCAACGCATTATATAACTGATACAAAAATTGATATTCTTCAATCAAATCTTGCGCACAGATGAGTGGTTGAGCCTTTTGTTTTAAATCAGAAATTAACAGATCTCTAATTTGCTGTCCAATATCATTTTTTGCACTGGTTATCGTCTCAATTCGCTTTTTGTTAGCGTCATGTTGATTGTTGTAGTCCTCAAGTTGCCCCCTCCAATCGTCAATAGGCGGTCTCTCCAATTCCGATGTTATGTTACGTAGTAAGATCTGCTCTATTGATCGTTGAACTAACTGCAGGTACTTCCCAGATTTTGCAACGCTTGATAAGGCTTCTATTGCAGTGATATCTCCAATTTCCCCAAGTGCATTAATGGCTAAACGTTGAGTACCGTGATCTTCGATACGTAATGCATCAATCAGTGGTTTGATCGCCCGATGTTCGCTTAGATCGACAATAGTCTTTATGGCTGCATTACGCTTGCGGAAGTCTGGATCATTCAATGCCTCAATTAACAATTCGAACGATGCATCGTCCATCAAAATCTCTGCACTCCTTGGGTGTCTTAGGGTGGATTACCGTTACAACCTTCGGTAATTTCCACGTTCATATCGTGCAATGTCAAGCAGTTCAAATATACCGCCAATCGTTGTGAAGTTGCATCCGCCTTCTTTCATGCACGGCTCCATGTGCTCATTGAACCACTCTCTGCTGAACGAACCCGTCTCCATCAATTCATAGAATGCTTGTTCCCATTCGGACACTGTGATTCCTTTTTGGTATGGCTTATTGGGGGGTTTCGATGATTGGGTATGTAGTAGATCAGAGCATCTTCACCACGACGTTTGCCCCAACCTTTGATAACGAAGTCTGACTTTGCATCCGGTTTTGGAATAACCGTACCGGGTTTCACCATCGACTTAATCTGGTGCACAATCATCCTTTCATGCCTCCCCGCATTGTGCATGATAGGTTAAATCCAAACATAAAGTCTTCTTTAATTGTTGGCACGACAAAGACCATTTCATTGGATAGTTAACGACCTAGTTTCGGAACGTGGCCGTTTAATGTGTTTTAACGCATAATAAACTATTATTATGCTCTTCTGTCCGGTAACCAAAATATCTCATCAACCCCACTCGGGGTTTGCAAAGTGAGTTATAAAGCCCGATCGAGCTCCCACACCGGCGTGACTAAATACAAACAGATCGGTCATGCGGATACGTTCTGGAGTCTGAAAGCATGCTTCAAAACAGTTATGGCAGGCTGTGCCAGAATTCATAATTTCGGTCATGAGCAGATAGCTCCCGTTCCATAATCTGGTGCCATGATCTGTACCTCATACCCTCCAACACGGCCACTTCTATAGCATGAAGGAGCCTCCATCCCTCCATCATAGCCCAACATCCCCGCAACCGAATTCACCCCGGAGGGCGATCCTCTTTGTACTATGGGAAGGCTATTGATCCTCTCAATCGGTACATTTCTCCAGATAACCCCCAGATTATGGCCTATCGTATGTTCTACCCGATGGACTTAGAGGATTAAGAGACAACGTGCACCAGGAGGAATCCGACCTCCAGGGGATAGTCTGATATACGCAATCTCCAGGGAAGTTTTTCGGATAAATTCCATCGGGATGAGTGAATGGTGCATGGAATGAGGGAGTCTCATGTCTCGCAAAGTATATCCCCTTGAAGGGCAGACACCATGTGTATGCAGACGATAGAAGTAT
>CAYYEN010000206.1:0-5818 GCA_964470795.1 uncultured Spirochaetaceae bacterium
GTCTTGTTGAGCATTTCGGCCTTGGCGTACTTCTTCTTTAAATCGGCCTTTTGCTCTTTGGTTAGCCCTTGAGTGTGTCGCTCAAACCAGAGGTCGATGGCCGCCTTGTTTTGCTCCATCTCCACATGACGGCCCTCGTAGAGCAGCGGAAGCACTGAACCATCTTCGACCGCCTGGGTAATCGAATAGTGGGGTTCGAGCATTTCACCAAATTTGGCAAAGCTGTTCTTTTCTTTTTTCAGCAGGGGGGTTCCTGTAAACCCCAAATAGCAGGCATTGGGAAGCATCTGCTGCATGCGGGCATTCATATTTTTGTATTGCGAACGATGCGCTTCATCAATTAGAATAAAAATGTCCGCTGACTCTTCGACGTGTTTGCGAACGTTCAACGCCTTATCGAATTTATGAACCAGAGTGGTTACAATACTGGCTTTGTTTTCTGAAATGAGTTCCAGCAGGTTTTTACCGGAACTTGCCCGCTCCGGTTCCATTCCACAAGCTTTGAATGTGTTCCCCAACTGTTTATCTAGATCATCACGGTCTGTCACCAGGACCACTCGCGGATTGGGTACACCAGAGTCCATCGCCAGACTGCGTGCAAGCATCACCATCGTGAGAGACTTACCAGACCCTTGGGTATGCCAGATGATACCACCCTTGCGACGACCTTCTGCATCGCGCTGCTGAATGCGGCGCATGGCTGAGCGAATGACAAAGTACTGCTGATAGCGGCACACCTTTTTAACACCACCATCAAAAAGAGTAAAGCGGTAGGCTATATCAAGCAAACGCTCGGGACGACAGAGGCTGTAAATCACCCGATCTTGTTCGGTAACAAGCCTCGGACCATGCTGTTCCAATTCATAAAAGTACTGCATAGCCTCACGAAAATCACCATAGCCAAACAAGCGCTCTTTCTGTTCTTCGCTCAGAATCGAGTTGACCACCTTTTCCACATCAGAATCACGATCCTCTTTTTCTTTCCAGACACCCCAGAACTTTCGTGGTGTGCCGACCGTTGCGTATTGAGCACTGTTTTTATTGACCCCCAGAACCATTTGGGCAAATGTGAAAAGCTTAGGAATAAAATCGTCACGCTGATTGCGGATGGATTGACTGATGGCCTGTTCCACTTCAACTTTGGGCGATTTACACTCGATCACACAAAAGGGAATTCCGTTTACAAACAGAACAATATCCGGGCGAGCCGTCTCGGTAGAACGGGAACGTTCTACACTGAACTCAGGCACTACATGGTAGATATTGCGCTCCGGGTGTTTCCAATCGATGTAGTTGATATTGAAACTGCGGGTATCACCTTCAACAATCTGCTCCTGGGAAGTTCCGAGAGTGAGTAAATCATAGATCTGTTCATTGGTGCGTACCAAGCCATCGTATTTGACCGTTTTCAGCTTTTGAATGGCACTCTGAACATTCTCTTCACTAAAGAGATACTCTTGGCCTTTGTGGTAGATACGGTTGATCCGTTTGATCTGTTCACGCAGGATATTTTCCAGAAGGACATTGGACTCACGATCGAGACGCTCTTTGAGTGCCTCGGCTGGTGTGAGGTAGTTATAGCCCAGATTGATAAGGAGCTGTAGGGCCGGGATTTGGGATTGGTATTTTTCGTTGGAGATAAAGTGGGTCATAATCCATTCACCTCGATATATGTTCTCATATCACCAATAGACTGCTGTAATTCATCATTCGTGAACCGAATATTATTCGTATTTTCAGGATGATGGATTAAATGACGAATATATTCACTGAGAATCTTTTGTTCTGTTTGTGTAGAACCGTCTTTCTTTAAGCGAATGTACGACTGTGTCGGTTTGCCTTGCTTATAATTTGTAAGATGACCTTCACCCTCAATATATCCATAAAGTTCATTGTGGTATTCTTCGTCGGATTCGCCGAATGCCAAATAGTTCACCTCATTCAGTGAAGGATACGGAAGATTATTTCGCTCTACACAAATTATTTCTTTACAAGTTTCATCTTTAATGAGTTTCAAATGATCAAATTCAAGCATCTTTACAACTGAAGGACTATGAGTTGTCAAAATTATTTGTGTATGGGGTGCTTGTGATAATGCAATAAAAGCTTCGATGAGTTTTCTTTGATGCCCAGGATGTTGAGAAGTCTCTGGCTCCTCAATCGCGTAAATAATATCAGGTACATTCTTTTCTGATTTTCTTCGCTCTGCTTCTGCACGGAAAAAATTGAGTAAAACTAGCCTTTTTACACCACTGCCACGCTTGTTGATAGGAATATCATCATCACTTGAAATAGAAACACTCTTAAAGACATCTACCCATTTTAGGCTTTCAGTTGAAGGAATTACTGGCTTCAAACTGTTCGCAATCTCGGGATTCATCTCTTTAAGCTTCGCAAGTGTTCTATCTGCAACTTCTTTTAGCTTCGAATCTACTTCTTCGGCAACTTTGCTAAGTGTTTCTTGGATGGTTGAATCTTTAAGAATCTCTTGCACCGCCAATTTCATTGGATCCTGAATTTCACTATCCCCATCACTGTTTTTCCTGTCAGATTGAAACAGGGTGTACATTGGCATATAGCTTTTGAGCTGATCCCATATATTTTTAACATCTTCTTTGGTAACATCAATATCCACTGCTTGTAGTTGGAGGTCAGCCGAATAGTGACTCCAAATTGCCTTTCGCATTACCGCATTCTTTTTTTCATCAGCACAAGTTATTGATTCACTTTTGATAATGGTTTGTAGCTCTTTTTGCTTCTTGAGATGTAAGTCTACACAATTTGAGTTTGTAGGATGATTTGCCCTGACTACAACTTTTTCTTTTCCTGCATTGGGATAGGTTTTTACAATCTCTAAATTTCCATCAATATTTAATAGGTATTCCGATTCGAGAGTTGTTTCATTGGTGGCATCAATTAGGATTTTGGCAGGCAATTCTTCAAAAACAACACTAATGACAATGTCTTTGTCGCCAGCAGAAAGGGCTTGTTTGTTTACATCTTCTTTCTCAATTTTTACGACGGCTTTCCCTTCATTAAAAAAAATGTCAAGAGCTTCCAGAACTGTAGATTTCCCAACATCATTTTTTCCTACAAAGACATTCAGATTATCCAACTCAACGCAAACTTCGTCTTTGTAGCTCCTGAAATTTTTAAGCTTAATTGTTTTGATTCTCATTGCCTTGCCCCTCTATTTAATTTTCACCCGCCACTCACCGGTGAGCAGCTTTTGCATGAGTCCACGTTTCTGTTCTTTGCTTTTTTCTTTACGTTGCATCACGAATCCTTCTTTTCTAAAAATGTTATTTGTTCTTCACAAAGATTTTGATGAAGTGCATTTTTAATTTTATTGAAGTTAACCTTCGCAGATTGCGTTGAATCAACCTGAATTAAAGGGATTTCAAGCATATTTGCAATTTCAATAGCGTATTTTTTTTCTTCATTCTGAAATTCTTTGAGGCTAACATTCAATCGTATCTTGTCTTTCCGTTCACTTAATCGCGCTTGCATTACATCATCAGGAGCATGCACTAGAAAAAGTATGGAAGGGTTCAAACTTTGAAAAACATCCATAGGTACTTTTTCGAGATTACCATTTTTATTAACCAGACAAAAATGACCATCCAATGCGATACGAGACTTTCCATTTGAGTAAATATCTAAGGCATTAATTAAAATATTCTGGTTAGATTTGATATTCTTTACACTCTTATCACTGGAAACATCGCCTTGCATTTTTTTTATCAAAGTGCTGGCGGAAGTCGACCAGTAACCAAATGAGGATATGTATTTATTGCTGATAAAACTTTTCCCAGAGCCATGAATGCCGCCAATAAAGCACAAAGATTTTTTTTTGACGGTTGCTTTTTCTTCACGATCTAGCGTATCAACCTGGTTATCATCTAAAAACAGATAAGATTGCGGTGGAGTTAGCAGAAAGTCATTTCTTTTAAGAGATATTGGTGTAGCAAATTGTTGAACATTGCCAATCTTTATAGCGTTTGCAACATCACTATTACAAAAATAACTTTGAAAAAAATTATGCGATATACCCGCACCACCACGAGTTTTCCTCCATAAGACCTGAGGAGGAGCTTGTATTATTTCTTCAACATCAGCAATAGCAACAATTTTTTGTACTGGATTCGTTGCGTAAATTGCAATCCGAGAGACACGACTAGAAATACGTTTCCTAAATTCAAACGTTTTTAATCCATTCAATATTTTGCTAACATGTTCAGGATGGATAGAAATTAATGCTGTATTCGACTTATTGGCCACGAAAAACCTCATTATAAACTTTATGATCAACAACTCGAATGCTCTGATAGGGACCTTTCAAACCATTTTTTTCGAGCAGCGTGCCTGAAATTGGCGAAATATACCTTTGAAGTCGAAATAATAAGACTAAAACTTCTTTTTCTAACATGCGTTGCAGTTCTGAATTATTAAAAACAGTGCGCTTAGCTACAATCTTGCTTAATGAATTGAAATCTTGCGTTCGCAAAGTCTTTTCTACAACCCCAATTGCTTCTATTGATTTGCGATCACCTGTTCGGTAGAATAACAGAATATCTCCAGCCCTAATTTTCTTAACCTTCGCATGGCAGAGATATACTTTTTTAATTGTATTTGCAGGGGCCTTATACATAGTTGGATCATCTGCGAAAAACGTATCAGTTATGTCACTAATATCTGCGAATAATTGGTTATGATAATCAGCTTTAATTGGAACTAAGAATTTATTTATTATTTCATCTTGCATGAAATGAGGATAGTACTTAATGGAAAAATCCAATGGTGTTTGATTTGAGTCCTCATTCTCCGGAGGAGTCATCTGCTTTAAATAAACCTGATCTTTACCGTATTCGCCAGCATATACAAAGCCGTAATCTTCACATAAGGCAACCAATAATTCATGTTCCTTGCCATAAGTATGTAGATATACCCAGTTGATTTTTTGATCATTTGCGTATTTGAATGCCGCAAAAAGTAATCTTTCTCCGAGCTTTCTTCCCCGAACTTCTTCAGACACTTTAAGTGTGGATAGTTTTAATATTTTCCCAGGAAGAATAGCTCCATTATCTACAATGGAAACATTTTCTTCTACTTTGTAGATGCACATTGCCTGTGGTTCGGTACTTTCTGCACGAGAAATGCACCATCCTTTTCGTTGTGATTGTGCGCACTTTATATACCATTCATTAAATCCAGGGTATCCATTTCTCAAGGAATCAAAGAAGGGCATTTTTACATCAAATTCATGCAGATATCGCTCTTTTAATCCACTTGGCACTTGAGATTCTGGTTTTGATTTTTCTTTAAGAAAGGAAAGAAATTGTTCAAAACGAAATACTGATTCATGACAATCTATTTTTTTTGATTTCTTATGAATCCCTGAATCGTTGGTTATTAAAAAATGGACAGCACCTCTATTTAATGCATGTAAAAGAAGGTTGTCTACACGATCATTATCTTTGTTTTGATTCCAACCATACGCTCCAAGCTCTTTATCAGTCAAAGAAGGAGGATTAGGAATTTGTGGGTATTGTCTGATTCTGGATAAAACTATTTCTCGACGTTCTTTGTTTTTATCTCTATTTATATCAGAAGCTTGTTCTGGATGAATAAATATTTGATAGTCTAGATCCGCACAGATACGACGAAAATCTGCAAAATCCTGAGGAAGTTCTTTTGCGGTATCTTCTAATGGTATTAGAATGTTAGTATCAATTAAAAGTAGCATCTTAGTCCTCTACTTTAACCCGCCACTCACCGGTGAGCAGCTTTTGCATTAGTCCGCGTTTCTGTTCTTTTT
>CAYYEN010000207.1:0-5818 GCA_964470795.1 uncultured Spirochaetaceae bacterium
TCGCTAAAAGTTTATTCTTCAATCGGTTAAGTCAAACCGATAAAAATCTAAAATATAAAATTTCTATTGAGTCACCTATTTTGTCTGTATTGCCTACTTTAATTAGTGAATTGCCTGTATAAGTCTTTTCATCTATGGTAAATTCATAGAGATAATCGTTTGTAGAATATCTGGTATAAAATGGTGCTGATTCGCCGGAAGTGATTATGGCCTCACATCTGATTCCGTGATGTTTTAGAACGGATGTTAGGATAGGTATTATGATTAACGCATATATTACAACGCACAGTGCCATGTAAAACAAGACTTTCGCTATTACATTGAGAATAGAGAAACTTTTTGACTTTGCTTTATGTATTTTCTTTTTCATTTCGAACATCCTTATCCGTAAAATCCTTAATAATCCAACAAAATGGGCAGTTGTTGTTCGGTGGCAAAGCGCACGGCCTGGTATAGCATCGAGTAGGCGCATTGGGCCAGGTCTTCGGTGCGGTATCTTTCTTTTTGGGTTTTGTTCGGGCGGCGGATGAAGCCGAGGATGAGTTTCGGTTCGGGCTGTTTTGCCGGGACATAGTATTTGTCGTTTCGCCAGGAGAGGATGGTTGCTTCATCGGCCTGCCACATTTGCCTGTTGAGTTCTTCGAGCTCTTGCTTGAGGAGTTCTACGGTGGAGATTGTCACTTCGTCTCCTGTGGGCAGCGGTGCGGTAAAAATGGATTTTTCAGGGATGGGCAGCCAGATGCTTGTGTCGGAGAGAAGCGAATTGGCAAGTTTCTGAGACATTGCCTTTTTGACAACAGGCTCATCGTAGGCGTTCCATCCGCTTTCTACATATTCAGGCAAAGGACAGTTCAGGGATTGGCAGGCCTGCAGCATTATCAATGCTCCGTAGGCTTCCCAGTCCGGTTTGTCGGTGTAGTAGTCTTTGTCGGTTGTTTCGTCCCATATCGGCATCGGTTTATCCGTAGGGAGGCTGGCGGTGAGGTTTTCCGCCCAAGTGCTGACGGCTTCGCGGATCTGTTCGATTTCCGCAGGGTCTTCGACAGGTTTGATTTCGTTGCCGCAGCCATCGGTGACTACGCATTTCTGCCCGTTTTCTTCTGCGAGCTGCTGTGTTATGTTTTTCCAGTTCCGGCTGTAGTAGCGGGTCAAAGTGCCGGAGTATATGTCCATTCCCATAATTGTGGTGTTTTAGTTAATCTCTTTACCCTACGTTGTTAGCTTATTTTGTCCGATAGGAATAACGACCCAGGGCGTATTCTATCCAGTGGTCGCGGTCCATTTTGAATCGGTTCAGCATTGCATCGGTCGGTGAGATGCAGTTTTCGTCTTCAGCACATTCGAATTTGTATTCCAGTTCTTCTTTTGTGAGCGGGAATACCTGGAAGAAATTCACGGATTTGCCGGAGGATATCGGGAGTGTTACCATTTCATCGATGTCGGGTTGCGGTGCAAGCAGTATTGATGTGCTGTATGGGACATCATCGGCGAACGGCTCGTATTCTTCCTGCGACATTGTGTGTCCCCAGCCTATCCAGTCTCCGGAGTTGATTGGCATACGGGCGAAGTCTTTCAGCAGGCGGATTGGCCAGTAGTTGCGCTCGTCATTCAAATTTTCTTCCGACAGGTCCCAGTCCGCTGGGAGGTACATAAGCAGTTCAATCCGCTCGGCTATGTGGTTTTCATATCTGAAATTGTCCGGCACATCCATTCTGTGGGCACCGGCTCCCATGGTGCAGAGGGTATAGTAGTTGCGTTCATCTGTCGGAGGTATAATGGCGATGTCGAGATGAATGTCCGGAGATACGACTTCGTGCATTACAAAATCATATTCTCCGAATGTTTCTTCTATGAAATCGGAGACTTCATTCATTTCTCCCTCGGAGTAATATTCAGGCAGGGTGCGGTTTTCTCCCCGGGCATTTAAGGCTCTGCGCCACATTGTGAGGGCTGTCTCTTTCGCTTTTCCGCTGTCGTCAGTCCACATATAGAAGAAGCCGGATTCCGATTCTTTTTTCATTTCTATGGCAAGGAAACTTGGATAGAATGTGATGCTTTCCACTTCATCCCAAGGGGCGGACTGGATGCGGATATAGAATTCTCCTTCGTACAAGTCCATTATGTTCTGGGGGCCTTCGGATGTGAGGACGGGGAAGCAGTTGCCACTGCGGAGGCCGGAGTACAGTTTGTTGTTGGCCCAGAAGAAATAGCTGTAAACGACTATCAGTGTTATCAGCAGGGCCAAAGCTTTCCACGGATGGCCCATAACGAGCATTCCGATTATGCCTATGAGAACGATTATCAGGGCTGCTATACGGATTATTGAGGCGCCGCGAAGGACGATGGCTTTGAATGCGCACCAAAGAAAGGTAAGCCTGTTTTTGGCGGGCTGTAGGCGCAGGTCATCAGCGTGCTCTGCACTTGTCTCGGGGAGGTTTTTGATGGTGTAGTGTTCCATTGTTGTATGTTCGTTGTGGAGATACTTTGCAAATGTAGTGATTTTTGCGATTGCTTGGGGTAATTTGGTGATATAATGTTGGTTGTAGGATGAATGGGACGAGTCTGCGGGCTTTCGGGGAGGAAGGCTGGCAGACTCGTTGTAGCTTGCAGAAGAGGTCTTGGTTATTCCAATATGTAGTGGATTGTGGCGTCGAGGTCGTAGCGGAGGACGACTGCGGTGATGCCGGCTTCGGGGTATTTGGCCTGGTAGTGGGCGGTGAGGTCTCTGTAGAGGAGGACGCCGATGCTTTGGGATGCCGGGGATTTGCCTGCCGGTTTGTCGTAGAAGAATGCGATGTATTGCATTTCCGGGTTTTCGGTGTCATCTGTGATGAAGTCGAATTGCTGGCAGCCTCTTACCTGATGGCCGGGAGCGAGCAACTTGTAGGTGTCTGGCAGTTCTTCGGGGTTTATGTTTTTCCGGATCAGGACACCTTGCTGCTGGGTTTTCATATCGCTGTCGAGGATAAACCAGTAATCGGTCGGGAGTGACACGTAGAGGTCAAGGCCATCGAATTTGTAGGAGGCATCGGCTTGGATGTCTTTTTCTATGTCGGCTTTGTTGTCTGCCTGGATTGCGTAGGTGAAGTCGGGTTTTACCTTGCCGCAATAGTCTTTGAAGTACCATTCGGGTATGAAGTGCTGAGGGAGGTTCTCGGAGTTTTTCTGCTCTTTCGAGAGGATTTCGAGGAGGTCGTATTCAGTCCAGGCAGGTTCTCCCATTTCGTAGTCGAGGTAATCGGTCTTGCTGACGCGCAGGCGGTATTCGTTGCCTTCTTCGTAGTCGAATTTGGCTATTGCATCAAGTTGTTCCCATTCTTCGGAGTTCTCGGTCTTGACGGCATAGACATCAGTGAGGTAGGTATTGCCGCAGGAGGTTACCACTCCGGGGAGTTTGGTGGAGGCGACAGTGATTGTGAGTTCGCTGTAGCCGGTTATCCGGCGGCCGTGTTTGTCACCGTTGCAGGATGTGATGGCGGCGAGAGTGAGGCAGGCTGCTATCAGGAGAGGGATAATTGTTCTTGGTTTCATTGCCTTATTGTTTATGGATTATCTGGAACTCGCCGGTCATCGTGCCTTCGCTGAACTGTAGGGTGAATGTACCGCTATAGTTATCCTTTTCATCTGAGGTAATGCGGAATGTGCCTTTTTCTGCAAAGTCTGAGTCCAGTCTTTCGCTGGAAAATATCCTTGCGTATGGTATTTTGTTGTCCTCGCAATACTGCGCATATTCCCAAGCGGGAGGTTCTCCGTCAGCATATTCGATCTCCTTCCTTTCAAAGCTCAGTTCTTTGCCGAGGAGGTCTTCCAATGAATCAGGGAAAAGATAGATGTCCACATAATAGAGTGCATATTCGCGTCTTTCTTTGCTCAGTGCGGTGCTGAAAGTAGCCTTACAATCGTTATAATTGAAAGAAGGCGTCATTATGAATGCCGGGCTGATTGCAGCTATTAGCAGTTGCTGGTCAATGAAAGTTTGTCCGTTCAATTCCGCCGTGCATTTTGACTTGAAATAGGTTTCGCCGTCGTGTTTCTCGCAGGCGGTGAACATGCATATTGCGCAAGCGATTGTTGCGAACAATGAGGCTACAAATTTAATTCTATTTTTCATTTTATTTGGTTTTAGATATTAAACGCGCGATTCCTCGTAATCTTGCATCTATCGTATGCAAATTTGGCAACGCGTCAAATCGTATGCCGAGGTGTCATTTGCGCAAGTGGGCGGACCTTAATTCGTGCCGTCCACGGAGAAGCTCAGGGCGAAACTGCCTGCGGCGTAACCTCCGGTGAAGATGTAGGTCTTGCCGTCTTTTTTCTTTTTGTAGATGTCGGCGTATTCGGATTTCTCGAAGTCGGTTGAGGCGAATTTCTTGAGGTAGTTGTCGGCTACGGATTGGTCGCATTTGTAGTCGAAGAAGGCTACGCTTTCGAGGCCCATCGTGTTGTTGTGCACGACATTTTCGATTTCGCCGTCAAAGGCAGGGAATTCGCTGAGGAAGGAGTATTCCTTTACGAGTTCCGTCCAGGTCTTGTTGCCGAGAGGATGTTGGTCGTCTTTGTTGTCTTTGCCACAGCCTGCGAAGATGAACAGGGCTGAGAGGGCGCATAGGAGCGCGAGGGTGATTCGTTTCATAATGGTGCTGGATTTATTTAGTCAATGATTAAAATTTTCAATATCCCATTCTCGAAGTATCAACTTCCTTAATGTTTTTACGCTTATAATTGCCAAATTTGAAAATAATAGAGAGGTTGGCGGTTACCCAATCTTGGCAAACATTCATTGAGAAGTCTTGATTCCCATATTTTGACTGTGTCTTAAAACGACTGTTTGTGAGATTATTTCCGGAAAGTACTACGTTCCATTTGTCGTTATTTGATGTCCACCTCAGAGACGCATTCAGTTTGAATATGTTGTTTATGTTATAGACTCCTTGAATAGCATTGGACTGAAAGAATGGATTTATTACAAATCTGAGATTAGTTTTCTTACATAAAAGTAAGGACGCTGTACCTCCTGTTACGACTGTAAACTTACCACGGTTAAATGGCATATCGAAAAAATCATCGCACTTGTCGTTGACGTATTGCCCAACAACAAAAACATTACCATTTAACCATTGACCAGCTGAAAATTGAGCAGAGGCTTGAATGCCATAGCTGTTTCTATGATTGAAATTTACCTCTTTCATAATCACAGCAAAACGGTCTGAAGGTTGATAAGGTAATTGTGCGGAGAAATTAGGTTCGAAGTCGGCAAACGCCACGAATGTATAACGTCTGTTTAACTGCCACATCAATGAAAGATTGTAGACACTGGTCGGTTTCAAGTTAGGATTTCCCCAAATCTCAGAATAAGTGGAAGAATAATGAATACTGTTCATCGTACTCCAATAGCTTGGATATTCCGCATTGGAACTGAATGATAAATTCAGCAAATGGTGTTCATTAACATTCCAAATGACATCTACAGCTGGATAAACTCTCCATTCATTCCACTGAGGAGTATGGTAGTTTTCGACAGCGAGCGAAGCATCTAATGAGACATTTTGCGTCAGTGGTTGTCGGATGCGAAAAATCAAGAGCGGTTTGGAGGCTCTTGATTTTGTACTGGATTCAACTGTACTGAATCTATCTTTTATCTACGACAATTACATTCTTGTCGGTGCGGTCGGTCCATTTAAGGGCTTCTTTGCTGCCGGCTTTGTAGATGGTCATTGCGGCGAGGTCTTTGGGTTTGAGCTTCATAAATTCTTCCGAGCTGACTTCTTTGCCACCCACAATATAGATGTTGTCGACATAGACATTTGCTGCCTTGCTT
>CAYYEN010000208.1:0-5814 GCA_964470795.1 uncultured Spirochaetaceae bacterium
GAGAATCTGGCTTTGTTATTAAAGATCCTGATTGATAGGAAGCACCTTGAGGCATATTAGCAACAGTTGCACTGATTTCTCCAGGTTTATTTTCGTTATAAATAACAGCATAGGTTATGGTACTATCGAGGGTAATCTCTTTTAAGGGATCAACGTTATCAAAATATTTGTGGCATACAGAGCATTCTTTATAGGCAATATTACCAGGGTTTTCTTTAGTAGCTGCTACTTCTGGATGATCTATAAGAGTATGGGATGGTATTATAATCCAACTATCCTTAGCAATCTCTTGAGTACATGACTCATCACTAAAATACTTGCCACAGGATGGACAAGAATAATAAGCAGAGCTCCCTGGCTGAGTACAAGTCGCAGCAACGGCTGGGTGCATTTGCTTATCGGCATGTGCACAAGGGGATTCACAAGAGATTATTGATGTAAACAACAGACAAAGACATAACAACAAAAGCAGTGTTTTTTTCATTTTAAATTACCTTTTATAGTATTTTTGGAATAACATATTTTCTGGAAAAGAATAATTTTTACTTCCATACAATGTCTATAAAGGATGATACTAAAACACATAAAAAACATACTTTATACATATTTTTTCATTAGTTATCTATTTTTATTAACTATTTAATATCTTCTAGTATGAATTTAATACTAGTTAAAAGATAATACGCGATCTACTAAAAGTACTAAAATATTAATTGTCTTTGTTTAGTCCTCCTTTGAGTGACAGATATACGTTATTTTAAATCTTTTGTTTTTAGACTAAAACACCTTCTAGCCTTGGGGCTAAAAGGTGAGTGTACAAACTATTTTAAAAAAGTATTCTATTTAGATTCTTTTCTAAAGCACATGAACCAATCGAGGCAGTAGGTGTTATCGTCTTTAGATTCCATACGTTCTCTAGCTGTTCCGCAAGAGCCAGCAGTAGGTACGATTACATCATCACCCGGGCGCCAGTCAGCAGGAGTTGCACATTGGTCAGCATCAGCTTTTTGAAGTGCTAAGATAATTCTCTTAATCTCATCAAAGTTACGGCCAGTTGAAAGTGGATAGTATAAAATCGTTCTAATTTTAGCATTAGGGTCGATAATAAATACTGCTCTAACTGCTTGAGTACCAGATGCATTAGGTTGGATCATACCATACTTGTTTGAAACTTCCATTTTTATATCCTCAATAAGTGGGAAAGTAACATCTAAGTTCTTCATACCCCTCCATTCGATATCATGAATCTTTCTAAGCCATGCAATGTGAGCATATAAAGAGTCAACTGAGAGACCCACAAGTTCTGTGTTAAGCGCTTTAAATTCATCTAACATTGAAGTGAAAGTCATGAACTCTGTTGTACAAACTGGGGTGAAATCTGCAGGGTGTGAAAATAAGATTACCCATTTACCTTTATAATCTTCTGGAAAATTGATAACTCCCTGAGTTGTTACTGCTTTGAATGATGGTGCATCATCTCCGATTAATGGCATTCTGTAATTGTCTTCCATAATATATCTCCTTTGTTAATAATGTTTTTTATTAATTGTTAGCCTATGATAACTTTTATAAGCCAAAACTGTCAATCTTATTAGTAATTATTATTAATAAGAGATATTCTGTAGTTAGATAATTTTTAATTATTTTTATTATAAATAATAAACCCCTAGATAAGGGACCAAACTCACCTAGGGGAACAATAGTTTTCTGTGACTAAATCACATTATATTCCTTCAAAAGCTTCTCAATATCGGTATCTTGAATCTTCTTAAGAACTTCTTTCAAGGCTAACTTTTCCTTCAAGCCAAGATTCATTTCGGTAATTTTCTTACCATCTCTTAAGGCAACTGTTGCGTTGAGTAAATCTCTAACATCATAGGTACTTCCCCAAACTTCAGGAACACCTCTATCCACGTTAAAGAGAGTATAAACAGCTTCCATAGCAGTACGCATTGAGTACTCAGTGGTGAAGATTGTATCACGCTTGGTTTCAGCAAATTGTCCAACAAAAGCAAAGTTAACAGCCTTAGCAGGAACTACATCAGGTCTGTCGCCTTTTTCTCTTGGCATGAAGAAAGCTGTAATATAAGGCATCATACAAGGAATGGTATTAGCACTTTCTTCAGACATCTTCTCAATTTCATTAACTGGTACTCCAAGATGATATAGCCATTCTTGACAG
Organism: uncultured Spirochaetaceae bacterium; assembly: GCA_964470795.1. Classification (GTDB taxonomy): domain Bacteria; phylum Spirochaetota; class Spirochaetia; order Sphaerochaetales; family Sphaerochaetaceae; genus Bullifex. The sequence goes on from CAYYEN010000208.1 coordinate 2,183, forward strand.
ATTTCCTTACCAGTACATTCTCTCATGCTCTTCTTGATGTAATCACCTTTTTTGTCGGTAAAAAGACCATAAATCCAAACTATAACTTGGTTTCCTGGTTGGTTTCTAAATTGTGGTTGTCTATTAACGGTCCAGCTCATAAGCCATGAAGAATCTTTAACAGTTACAATACCACCGGTAACAACTTTACCAGAGAGTGGATCACGCTTACATATATTTTGAATATACTGTGGAATCTTATTATCAAGAGTTGTACAAGTTGCACTCATCCAATTAGTCTTTTCAGGGTCTGAACAGAACTTTTCAGGGTGACCAAAAGAAGCATCTTGGGATGCAATAGATTTCCACAAATCCCAACCATTACCGGGTTTTAAAGTACTATCAAAAGGTGCAATTTTATCTTGAGCACCATAAGTTGAATTTTCAACACAACCACCGTTGGTGATAAAGACATAATCATCTTCAGTAAGATCAAGAACACCATCTTCACCATTTTGATTAAACTTAATTTGTTTAACTACTTTCTTACCTTTTGAGCAATCAAAACGAAGGTCGGTTACCTTGATGCCATAATTAAACTGTACTTCATGAGCTTTTAAGTACTCTACCATTGGTAAAATCATTGATTCGTATTGGTTATATTTAGTGAATCGGAGTGCGGTGAAATCTGGAAGGCCACCAACGTGGTGGATATAACGCTTGATGTAGATTTTCATCTCTAAAGCACTATGCCAATTTTCAAACGCAAACATGGTTCTCCAATAGAGCCAGAAGTTAGAATTTAAAACTTCTTCATCAAAGAAATCTGTAATCTTTTTGTTGTAGAGTTCTTCATCAGGGGTGAAGAAGAGCTTCATAATCTCCATTGAGCCTTTATCGGAAATATTAAATTTCTTATCAGTGTGAGCATCTTCCCCTTGATTAACAGTTGCTCTCATTAAAGAGTAGTTAGGGTCTTTTTTATTTAACCAATAGTATTCATCTAATACACTGATATCTGGGGTTTCAATAGAAGGAATAGAGCGTAATAAATCCCACATTACTTCAAAATGGTTATCCATTTCTCTACCGCCACGCATGATGTAACCCATGTTTTGATACTCATAGCCATCACAAGCACCACCAGGAATTGGGTCTTTTTCTAATACATGAATTTGTGAGCCTTTCATTTGGGCATCACGTACCAAGAAACAAGCAGCTGACAAACCTGCTAAGCCAGAACCGATAATGTATGCTGATTTCCCATCAACTGCATCATTTTTGAGAGGGTGTGCAAACGCCTCATAATTACCACTTGAATAATACATAAAAGCCTCCATGACTTTGATTTATATTCTCAAGATAAAATCAAAAAACAACATTTAAAATGAGCAATAAAAAACCAATGATAAATCTTTAATCATTGGCTTTTAATTATAATAAAAACTATCAAAACACGGCTTTTGATAAACCTTTAGCCAAAGTTCTTACATTGAAAGGACTCAAGCGCTTTATCAATTGTACCACTTATCAAACAGTCTACTTCTTTGACAATCTTTTCAGGACTTCGTTTCATATCATCCCTAACCCATTCAATTATAATGCCTACAAAGGCAAACTTATAGAAGTTAGCAATAAACTCTTTATGCTCATCCTTTACATTATACTCTTTAGATTTCTCTTCAACGACATCTAAAATTAATTTATAGGTTATTTGATATAAGAAGTTTTCAATTTGGTCTCTGCTGAGTGAATGATATACATTCAAAACAAAAGATTTATTTTCAGCTACGAACTGAAATATTCTTAAGAAGTTTTGTTGCCAATTATCAACCTTGTTTTTAGAATCCAATACTTTCTTAGCATCTTCAATACAACACCACTCAATTAAATCATAGATATCTCTAAAGTGATAATAAAATGTCATGCGATTAATACCGCAATCGTTAGCGATATCACTAATCGTTATCTTTGATAAGGGTTTTACATTTAACAAATTCTTTAAAGATTGTTCTAAGGCTCTTTTTGTTATTTCAGACATAGCTTAATAGTAATACAAAAAGCTAAAAATGCAAAACTTAAAATTTGAAATCTTAAAAAAAGGACTAATTATCTACATTTATCTGTAAAGAACAATCTTGTTATATACTTACATTAACTACATTTATTAAAAGATAGATTATTTTCAGCTTCTAAAGATTAGAAAAATCAAATAAGTATTGTTCTTTTTCTTTGCTTTCAAAAGTTGCTAAATATTCAAAGATTTTATCATTATCACACACTATGTTATTAGCCTTACATGTTTTAAAAAAGAGGGTCATTAGTTCATTGTTATTATGACTGATAACATTATAGGAATCACCATAGGTCTTGATATAGAGGTCTTTAAGATGAGGAAATTCTAAATCTAGCATCTTGTAAAAATATTCTCGGTTTCCCTCTCTTAAAGTTAAGCCCATACCAAAACAAATGATTCCATAAACTTTTGCCTCTATGCAGTAGTTTAAGAGACCAATTAAATTCTCTTTTGTATCATTGATAAAGGGAAGTATAGGGCATAGCCAGACTACGGTTGGAACTCCTAAATTGCTAAGTTGTTTCAACACTTCAAAGCGCTCTTTAGTAGTACAAACCTTTCGTTCAAGCTTTTTACAAAGAGTTTCATCAAAGGTTGTCAAGGTCATTTGAACTACACACTTTGTTTTGTCGTTTATATCTTTTATCAAATCGAGGTCTCGTAAAATTAGATTTGATTTGGTAATAAGAGTAACTCCAAAGCCATACCTTTTTATAAGCTCTAGCAACGAGCGAGTATATTTTAATTCAATTTCAGCCACAGAATAAGGATCAGACATAGAGCCTGTTCCTATCATGCAAGGTTTTCTTTTACGCCTAATCTTGTCTTCAAGTAAAACCAAAGCATTCTCTTTAACTTCGATATCTTCAAACTCATGATCCATTTGATAGCATTTACTTCGAGAATCACAATAGATACAGCCGTTAGTGCAACCACGGTACAAATTAAGACCATTGTTAGCGCTCAAAATTCCTTTAGCTTGAACAAAATGCATTAGCCTATCACTTTCTTAGCAAAGGATTCTATTCTATCCTTTGCAATACCACTTGAGGCAAAACTACTGCTTGCATCCTTGCTTTTACTAATTGCATTGATAACGAACTTATCAAAGCCTTTAGCGTTTGTTGGTAGTTTTCCACCAAACGATTCATAGCATATTGCGTGATTAATAATATCTTTATCAAACAGGTCTTCATAAAAATCTTTTTTATAAGATGGAGTAAGACAGCTTACAAACAAAGCAAGCTTTTTCTCCATCAATCTCGTTTTATTGTTAGCGATAAATTTAGTTATCTTCTTATTAACATGCCCAATATAGACAGGGCTTCCAATTATAATGGTGTCAAAGCTATCTATTGAAATTTTCCCATTATCGATATTACAGCTTTCAACATCACCATTCAGTTCTTTCAAAAGTAAATTTACACACTCTTGAGTAGTACCATATTTTGAAAAATAAACTATTAAAGTTTTCATAACTTGCCTTCTTTTTTTATAATACTACAATTATAAAGAGGTGTGCTATATTTTTTCTAATATTTTAATATTCATTATATCATTCCTTTTATGGAATGAT
>CAYYEN010000209.1:0-5800 GCA_964470795.1 uncultured Spirochaetaceae bacterium
TTACCCACAATATGCAACAAGCGCTACGTATCAGCGAAAAAACTGCCTTCTTTCTCCTGGGGGAGATTATCGAAGAGGGGAGTACTGATGCTATTTTTTCAAGGCCTCAGAATAAGAAGACTGAAGACTATATAACCGGGAGGTTTGGCTAAATGAAAAGTTTATTAGATGAAGAGTTAGAGTCTCTTTATTCCTCGCTGATAAAGATGGGCTTGTTGATAGAAACCGCTATAAGGGCTGCTGTTGTGGCCTTTACTCATAAAGATATGCAAGCGGCCAATTCAACAATTCAGATGGAAGAGGATATAAATTCAAAGTGTAAGGAACTGGAAGAGTTTGCAATAAAATTGTTATTGCGCTATCAACCAGTTGCAAAAGATTTAAGAAAGATTTCTTCAGCGCTTAGAATGGTTAACGACTTAAAGCGAATAGGAAACCAAGCCTCCGATATCGCCTCACTCGTTATCCACCTATGCGATAAAAATGAAGATTATATTTTAGATAACCTAGTACAAATGGCAAATAAAGCTATAGTGATGGTAAAAGGAAGTCTTGATGCGTTTGCAACTCAAGATAGTACCTTGGCTCGTAGGGTAATTGCAAAGGATGATGAAGTCGATGAGCTGTTTTTACAAATTCGAACAAATATTGTAGAATTGATACAAAGGGCACCTAGGATGGGCGAATCTGAAATAGATTTGTTGATGATCAGCAAATACCTAGAAAAGATAGCTGACCATGCAGTTAGTATTGCAACTTGGGTAATCTACTCAATAACTGGAGAAAAAGAGGCTAAAGGATGATTTTTTACGTTGAAGATGATGAAAATATAAGACAACTGGTAGTATATGCGTTAAATAACTCTGGCTTTGTTGCTGAAGGCTTTGAAGACTCAGCCTCCTTGTTTGAAAGGTTAGAAACAGAACTTCCTCAAGTTATCTTACTTGACATCATGCTTCCAGGCCTTGATGGCTTTGAAGTATTAAAAATGCTAAGGAAGAATAGCAAAACCTCTAGTATTGCTATTATCATGCTATCTGCTAAAGGAAATGAGATGGATAAAGTTAATGCTCTTAATTTAGGAGCGGATGATTATCTAGTAAAACCGTTTGGGATAATGGAATTAATTGCTCGAATTAAGGCAGTTCTTCGCAGAAAAGGAACCAGTGAGAACCTTTTATTAAGTTATCAAGGTATTATAGTTGATAAAGAAAAGCATCAAGTATCTATCGATAAAACAGAAGTGAATCTTACTAACAAGGAATTTGATCTGCTTTATTTACTCCTAAGTAACCCCGGTATCGTATTTACCAGAGAAAAGCTTTTAGAGGTAGTATGGGGCTATGAGTACTCAGGTGATACTCGAACAGTGGATGTGCATGTAAAAACTCTTAGAAGTAAAATGGGTGAGTATGGCACTGTTATAGTCACAGTCTTTGGAGTTGGTTATAAAGCGCGAGGTGAAAATGTTTAAACGTATCTTTTTATCGTTAGTACTTTTTTCAATTTCCATCTCGCTTCTCTTCTCCTTTATAATGTTATTAAGCTTTTCTGCCAGTACTGAAAAAGAGATGTTGCTCCAATTAGAAAATGAGACACTGTTATTATCACATCTTTCAAAGGAAGCGATAATTCAAAATTCTAATCTAATACTGCATAATCGTATCACCTATATTGATAAATCAGGCACAGTCCTTTTTGATAACGGACGAGACGAGAGTGAAATGGAAAGTCATTTAGATCGCCGGGAAATAATAGAGGCTATAAACAAAGGGGAGGGAAGTGCAAAGCGCTACTCCACAACACTAAAGACAACTCTATTATATTATGCCCTGTTATTACCAAATCAGGATATACTGAGAGTCTCAACTTCAATAACCGGGGTCCTCAGCCTCTTAAGAGGTAACTATTTGATGATAATTACCCTTCTTCTTTTAGCAATTAGTGTCACTTTCTTAATTGCCTTAGCCCTAAGCCGGCATATAGTAAAGCCCATCAACAACATCGATTTAAACAACTTTAAAGAGTTTAAATACTATAATGAACTCTCTCCTCTCTTTTTAAAGATTAAGCAACAGCAGAAAGATATTACAGAGCAAGCGTATAAGTGGGCAAAACTTGATAAAGAATTTATTGAAGTGCTCGATAGTATCAATGAAGGGTTAATAATCCTTGGTGATAATAATAAGATTATTAACATCAATAACTCAGCTTTAAAAATCTTCAATTCTGAGTTTGATAAGATTATCAATAAGCATTATTTAGTATTATCACGCGAGTCTGAGCTCAATAGTTTAGTTGAATGTAATGAAAATGAAGTGATCTATCCAACTAATGGAAAATACTACCGGATGAGTATTAATGAAATTAAGGATACTGGCAAAAGAATTATCATACTATGGGATATCTCAGATAAATACCTTGCTGAGAAGATGCGTACTGAGTTTACTGCCAATGTCTCGCATGAGCTTAAAACCCCAATTACTGTTATTAAAGGCTATGCTGAATTAATTGAAAACGATATCTCAAAAAAAGAAGATAGGCCACTATTCATCTCTAAAATTAGAGCTGAAGCTGACCGCCTTTCTCTCTTAATTAATGATATTATTAACCTTTCCTCCTTAGATGAGAAAAAAAGCTATGAAAAGAGCAATGTCAGTGTGCTATCTGTGATAAACTCAACTCTCGAGCTACTTACCCTTGTAGCTAATAAGAAAGAGGTTATGCTTAAGGTAGAAGGAGAGGATTATCCCATCTATGTGAATGAAAAGCTCTTTTTTGAATTAATCTACAATATTGTAGATAATGCGATTAAATACAATAAAAAAGGTGGAAGGGTTCTTATAACGCTTAGGGAAAATGAGATTGAAATTAGAGATAATGGAATAGGGCTTCTTAGTGAAGATAAAGAGCGTATCTTTGAGCGCTTCTACCGTGTTGATAAAAGCCGGTCTAAAGCAACGGGCGGAACAGGTCTAGGCCTTTCTATTGTTAAGCATGTTGCTATCATCAACGATATAGATATCAAGGTTGATAGTACAATTGGACAAGGTACAACTTTCTATTTAGATATTCGTAGAACACGATAAGTTACTATTAGAGAAGAAGACTATACCAAAATTATGTAACATGTGACACTCAAGAGCAAAAGGATGTAAAAAGATAGAGGAATCTATCTTTTTTTATCGCTCTTTGTTTTGTAAAAGTTATAAGGTTTTGTCAAGTAAACCACTTTACTAAGCAAAATAAGTCAAAACATGTGACAGTGAAATATTTTTAAGCAGTTTAAAAATGTAATAAGTAAGCCTAAAACTGGTATACATGTTACAAATATTCCTAAATAATGTCATAAGAAACACTTGAAATACGTTAGAAAATAGGTAAAATAATGATAAAAGTGAGCTAGATAAAATTTTTTAAATAAATAATTGACACAACAATCCATATGTCGTATGTTATAGGCATAAGGAAACAAAAGAAATGAAAAAGATTGCATTAATAATTTTAGTTCTAGTTGCAGGTTTAAGCACCTTGTTTGCAGAAACCAGTACTTTAGATATTAAAACTACAATCAATCAAGCAAATATCTTAAGTTTCACTGATTCTTCCAACCAAGCACTTTCTGAAGTTAACTTTAGTTCTTCAAACTCTGTAAACGTAAAAGCAGCTTTATGGACCAACAAAGCAGTAGGTAACGGCGAGAGACTTCCACAAGTAACTTTAGTTGCTAAGCCAATGGTTCACGAAACTGTAAAGAATTCCTTCATTGCTTACTCGGTAAATGGTATTACGGTAAACGGAAGCGAAACAGAAATTGATGCAGACCTCTTTAAAGATGCAGATTTAACAAACGTAACTCAAGCAAAGACCTACTATGAAACTTTAAACATCGAGTTAAATGCAGATAGCAAAACAAACGCTTTAGTTGGAAATTACTCTGGTTCAATTGTAGTGACAATCGCTGCAAATTAAATAAAATACATACCTCCTTTTAGTATTACCTCTTGTCTTAGTAGTTTGGGACAAGGGGGTTTTTTTTATAAAGAGGAGGGGATTAAAAGAAAAAAGCATTCTTAATATTGTGCTAACTCTTAATTAAGGGGAAATATCTTTTACAATTTGCTGAAATTTCTATTTGTTTTATTGAACAAGTAAAGATTGCATACTAATATATAGAAAGTGACTACTATACTCTATTTGTTTGTGCTTTAGAGTATTTGATTATTAATATAGGAGAAAAAGCATGATTTATTCAACGGAAGTGCAACACATGTGTCCAGTAATGAAAGGTGTAAATCACGGACCAGCCCCAATTCCTGAAGAAGGAAAATGGGTACAGTCTAAAGAAATTACAGATATTTCTGGTCTAACTCATGGCGTTGGTTGGTGTGCCCCAGAACAAGGTGCATGTAAACTAACTTTGAACGTTAAAAATGGAATTATCGAAGAGGCTCTTGTTGAGACCTTAGGTTGTTCTGGCATGACTCACTCAGCAGCTATGGCTTCTGAAATCTTACCTGGTAAAACAATCTTAGAGGCATTAAATACTGACTTAGTATGTGATGCTATCAACGTAGCTATGAGAGAGTTGTTCTTACAGATCGTTTACGGTCGTACACAAACTGCTTTCTCTGAAGGTGGACTTCCAATTGGAGCTAGCTTAGAGGACCTTGGAAAAGGTTTAAGAAGCCAAGTTGGAACTATGTTCGGAACCAGAGAAAAAGGACCACGTTACCTCGAATTAACTGAAGGTTATGTAAACCGCCTCGCTCTTGATGAAAATGATCAAATCATTGGTTATGAATTTATTAGCCTTGGTAAGATGATGGACTTCATTAAGAAGGGTGAAGATGCTAATGTAGCTTTAGAGAAATCTAAGAGCTCATATGGTAGATTTAATGACGCAGTCAAGTACATTGACCCACGCAGAGAATAGGAGGAAAAGATGGCATTATTTGAAAGTTATGAGCGCCGTGTTGATAAAATCAATGGCGTATTAGCACAATACGGAATTTCTTCTATTGAGGAAGCTAAAGAGATCTGCGACAAGGCAAATGTTCATCCTTATGATTTAGTAAAAGGTATTCAACCAATTGCATTTGAGAACGCTGGCTGGGCTTACATTGTAGGTGCTGCTATTGCTATCAAATCTGGCGTTAAGAATGCTGCTGAAGCTGCTGAAAAGATTGGTGTTGGTTTACAGAGTTTCTGTATCCCAGGATCTGTTGCAGAAGACAGAAAAGTAGGACTTGGACATGGTAACCTTGGTGCTATGCTTTTAAGAGATGAAACAAAATGTTTCGCTTTCTTAGCTGGTCACGAAAGCTTTGCTGCTGCTGAAGGTGCTATCGGTATCGTTAGAAATGCAAACAAAGCTCGTAAAGAACCTTTAAGAGTTATTCTTAACGGTCTTGGTAAAGATGCTGCTCAAATCATCTCAAGAATCAACGGTTTTACTTATGTACAAACTAAATTTGATTACTACACAGGCGAAGTTAAAGTAGTTAAAGAAATTGCTTACTCCAAAGGTGAAAGATCTCAAGTTCGTTGTTTCGGTTGTGATGATGTTAGAGAAGGTGTTGCTATCATGCACCATGAAGGCGTTGACGTATCCATCACTGGTAACTCAACCAACCCAACTCGTTTCCAACACCCAGTTGCTGGTACCTACAAGAAAGAATGTATCGAACAAGGTAAGAAGTATTTCTCTGTAGCATCTGGCGGTGGTACAGGTAGAACTTTACACCCAGATAACATGGCAGCAGGTCCTGCTTCTTATGGTATGACAGATACTATGGGA